>NZ_JSYI01000017.1:0-56382 GCF_001023515.1 Diaphorobacter sp. J5-51
TTTCACGCCATTCGCACTGGCAAAAATAGTGTGAACAGGCCCTAGAGGGCGGGCGAGACAAAGAGATGTCAAGGACGCGTAACGTAATGTTATTCGGCAAAAACCGGCCTGTCCTTGAACGAGTTCAGCTTTTTGGGCGCGCAGGGGCTTCATCCCGTCACAGAGGTGTTGCGACGGGTTTGAGGGGGTTTTTGGCCCCTAGCCCAATAAATACGGGCGCTAGCAGCTATCAGTATGGAAGCGAAACCTACGCATGCCCCCAGACGCTGCCACGCGGGCGGCCTGCCCTGCGCGGGCGAAGCACCGGCCGCTGGCCGTGCCGCCTACAGCGGCCGCCGCGTGGCGAAGCGCACCACCGTCACGCCGGCGCGCGCCTGGCGGGTGCTGGGCATGACCAGCACGCAGTCGTCGTACGGCGTCGTGACGGGCTCGCCATCGTTGTCGCCGATGACGGTACCGGCCTGGGGGATCACCTCCAGGCCCGTGAAGGGCTGGGTGAAACGAAAGCGCTCGCTCCTGGCGACCACCGGGCCGGTGACCTCCAGCGCCCACTGGCGCGGCGCGTCGGGCAGGCGCCAGCCGGGCAGCCCACGTGCCAGGCTGGCGGAATCCACCACGCCGGCCGCTTGCAGGAAGCGCACGCACTGGTCCTGCGCCACGGCGCGGCTGGCCGGGTCGCCATGGAAGCCGCATTCAACGAGCAGCGAGCGCGTGTCGCCGCCCTCGGCATCGGGCTGGCCGAAGCGGCCATAGTCGCGCATGCGCGTGCCGTCCTTGTGGCCCGCGTCCACCACGATGTGCTCGGGCGCGGCCAGGGTGCGCGCGAGGTGCAGGTTGCGCGGCTGCATGCCGGTGAGCAGCAGCGGCGCGCAGGGCTCGTGCATGGAGTGCAGGTCCAGCAGCCAGTCGGCTTCGGCCACGAAGGGGCGCAGCGCGGCCGCGCGCCGGCGCTCCAGCGTGTCGCCGGCGTCCATGCGCGCATCCACCCACTGGCGGTTGAGGTCTTCGTCCACGAAGCGGGCGGCGTCGTGGTGGTGGGGGTCGAACCGGTCGAACGCGGCCAGATTGCACAGCGCCAGCGTGAGCGTGCCGCGCGCGGGGCGCAGGCCGGCTTCCAGCAGGCCCTTGAGCGCCCAGGCGCCGCACAGCTCGTTGCCGTGCACGAGGGCGCTGATCATCACGTGGCGGCCCGGCGTGCCGGAGTCGAAGCGCCACACGCCCTCGGTGCCGGTGTTGCCGGCGCGCCAGGCGCCGAGGTCGGGCGCGGTCAAAGTGAAAGGCAGGGGAGCGCTCATCATTCTTCGATCTTGGCGAACTCGATGATCTTCTTGTACTTGGCGACCTCTGCGGCGAGGAACTTGTCCACGTCCAGGCTGGGGGATGCCACGGTGGAGCCCGCGGCTTCCATTCGCTTGCGGAAGTCCGGCGACTCCAGCGTCTCGTTGAGCGCCTTCTTGAGCCGCTCGGCCACGGGCTTGGGCAGGTGGGCGGGCGCCATGAGGGCGAACCAGGTGCCGATGTCCACGTTCTTGTACTGCGCCGATTCGGCCAGCGCGGGAATGTCGGGCGCGACGGTCGAGCGCTTGGCCTCGGTGGTGCCCAGGGCGATCACTTTGCCGCTCTTGATGTGCGGCAGGCCGCTGGAGAGCACGAACACGCCGAATTCCAGGTTGTTGCCCACGAGGTCGTTGGTGAGCGGCGCCACGCCGCGGTAGGGGATGTGCGTCATGAACAGCTGGCCCTGTTCCTTGATCATCTCGCCGGCCAGGTGCAGCGAGGTGCCCACGCCCGAGCTGCCATAGCTGAGCTTGCCGGGGTTCTTGCGCACGCGTTCGGTGAATTCGGCCAGGTTCTTCACGCCGATGCCGGTGCTGGCCACCAGCACCAGGGGCTGCGAGGCTACGAGGCCGATGGCGGTGAAGTCCTTGATGTCGTACTTGACCTTCTTGGTCACCAGCTTGTTGATGGCGATCTCGTTGCTGGCGCCAACCAGCAGCGTGTAGCCGTCGGGCGCGCTGCTGGCCACCTTCTGCGCGCCAATGGCGCCGCCCGCGCCGCCGAGGTTCTCGATCACCACGGGCACGCCCAGGCGGTTGGACAGCTCCGCGCCCACGGCGCGGCCGGTCAGGTCGGTACTGCCGCCGGGCGGATAGCCCACGACGATGGTGATGGGCTTGCTGGGGTAGGCGGGCGCTTGCGCGAAAGCGGCAGGGCTGGCAGCGGCGAGCAGCGCGGCGCTGGCCAGCAGCGCGCGGCGCAACGGGGCGGGGGTGCGGGAAGTGTGCATGGCGTTTTCCATAGGCAGGTCGAGGTGGGTGCCATTGTGGAAAGCGCACCGTGGCGGCGTCGTGCCGAAGTGGCACCAGGCCGTGCATTGTGGGCACGTGGCCCGCGGGTTTATCCGGGGATCACTGGCGCGCCAATGTGGCCCACAGTGCCTCGGCCCAGGGCGAGAGCCGGCGCTTGGGCCGGTACATGCGCACGTCGAAGCGCACCTGCATGCGCTCGTCGCCCGCGCGGGCCAACCGCCCGGACTGGCAGTCGGCATGCACCATGGACCAGGGCAGCCAGGCCACGCCCAGGCCGCGCAGCACGTACTCGTACTGCGCGTCGGCCGAGTCGCATTCCACCACGCGCGCCAGGCGCGGCGCCAGCGGGTCATGCGCCAGGCGGTCTTCCACCAGCCGGCCGAGCGCCAGCGTGTGCGAGGGCTAGGCGCGCGCGGCGTTGAGCGCGGCGCGCGTGGCCTGGGCCGCGTTGCGTGCGGCCGCGGCAAAGTCCGCACCGCCCGAGGCATAGAGCACGGCGCGCGAGGAGTTCACGATGATTGGCCCGTCGGCGCGCAGTCCGGCGCGCACCGTGGCGGCTGCGTCGCCGCCCTGCGCGCCCACGCCGGGGATCAACAGCGGCAGCGTGGGTGCCAGCGCACGCACGCGCTCAATTTCTTGTGGGTACGTGGCGCCCACCACCAGGCCGAGCTGGCCGTTCTTGTTCCAGGGGCCCTGCGCCTGGCGGGCCACGTGCTCGTACAGCAGCGGCTGGCCTTCGACGCTGGCCAGGCGCTGGGCCTGCAGGTCATCGCCACCGGGGTTGGAGGTGCGGCACAGCAGGAAAGCACCCTTGCCGTGGTAGGCCAGATAGGGCTCGATGGAGTCAAAGCCCATGAAGGGCGAGAGCGTCACGGCATCCGCGCCGTAGCGCTCGAAGGCCTCTTTGGCGTATTGCTCGGCCGTGGAGCCGATGTCGCCGCGCTTGGCGTCCAGGATCACGGGCACATGCGGGGCGTTGCAGCGCATGTGCTGCATCAGGCGCTCCAGCTGGTCCTCGGCACGGTGCGCGGCGAAGTAGGCGATCTGCGGCTTGAAGGCGCACACCAGGTCGGCCGTGGCGTCCACGATGGCGGCGCAGAAGTCGTAGATCTTGTGCGCCTCGCCACGCACGGACTCGGGAAAGCGCGTGGGTTCGGGGTCCAGGCCCACGCACAGCAGGGAGTCGTTGCGCGTGGTGGCGTCGCGCAGCATGTCAAGAAAAGTCATGTCCGTGATTTTAGGCAACACCATGCCGCTGCCGTGCGCCATGGCGTCCTGGTGTTTTCGCGGGCGGCTTCGGCAAGGACGGCGCCTGCCCGGCACAATCGCCGCCCATGCCTGCCCTTTCCCGCCGCCAGCTCGTCGTTCTTGCCCTGTTGACCCTGGTGTGGGGCCTCAACTGGCCGGTGATGAAGATGGGTGTGGCGCACTTTCCGCCGCTCACCTTCCGCATGGCCTCGCTGTGGCTGGGCCTGCCCATCCTGGCCGCGGTGATAGGGGTGCGCAAGCTGCCCTTCACTATTGCGCGCGCGCACTGGGGCCGCGTGGCGCTGCTGGCGCTGACCAACATGGTGCTGTGGCACGTGCTCATGATCCTGGCGATCCCGCAGCTGTCCAGCGGGCGGGCGGCCATCCTGGGCTACACCATGCCCATCTTCTCGGCCGTACTGGGCGCGCTGGTGTTCGGCGACCGCCTGGCCGGGCGCGCGTGGGTGGGCGTGGGCGCGGCGCTGGTGGGCGTGGTGCTGCTGCTGTGGCATGAGATCGGCGCGCTGGGCGGCAGGCCCCTGGGCGTGACGTTGATGCTGGTGTCTGCCGCGAGCTGGGCCATGGGCACGCAGCTGTTGCGGCGCCTGACCGTGCCGGTGCCGCTGCTCACGCTGTCGTTCTGGATGGTGGCCATCACCTGCGTGGTACTCACCGTGTTGGCGGTGGCGTTCGAGCGCGAGCGCTGGGTGGCACCCGACGCCCAGGCCTGGGCCGCCATTCTCTACAACGGGCTGCTGGCGCTGGGCTTTGCGCAGACGGCGTGGTTCTTCCTGGTGCGCACGCTGCCGCCCGTGGCCTCCACGCTCAGCGTGATGATGATTCCGGTGCTGGGCGTGTTCAGCGGCGCGCTGTGGCTGGGTGAGGTGCTGCATTGGCAGGACTGGACCGCCGTGGGCCTGATGGCCGTGGCCATCGGCACCGTGCTGTGGCCGGCCCGCGCCGTGCAGGCGCAGGAGTTCAAGTAAAAAGAGCTGCTAGCGCTTATGCAATAAGCGCAAGCAGCTCTGATTTTTATAGCGTTCTGGGGCGGGATCAGCCTGCCGCGCGCTTTTGCAGTATTTCGATGGCCGGCAGGGTCTTGCCCTCCAGCACCTCCAGGAACGCGCCACCGCCGGTGGAGATGTAGCCCACGTCCTTCTCGATGCCGTACTTGGCAATCGCCGCCAGGGTGTCGCCGCCGCCGGCGATGCTGAAGGCGCTGGATTCGGCGATGGCCTGCGCGATGGCCTTGGTGCCGCCCGCGAACTGGTCGAATTCGAACACGCCCACGGGGCCGTTCCAGACGATGGTGCCCGCGGCCTTGAGCTGCGCGGCCAGTTGGGCCGCCGTCTCGGGGCCGATGTCCAGGATCAGGTCGTCCTCGGCCACTTCGCTGGCCTTCTTCACGGTGGCGGGTGCGTCGGCCGCGAAGGCCTTGGCGACCACCACATCGGTGGGGATCGGCACCTCGGCGCCGCGCGCGGCCATGGCGGCGATCACGGCCTTGGCTTCGTTCACCAGGTCGGGCTCGGCCAGGCTCTTGCCGATGGGCAGGCCGGCCGCCAGCATGAAGGTGTTGGCAATGCCGCCGCCCACCACCAGGCCGTCCACGTTCTTGGACAGGCTTTGCAGGATGGTCAGCTTGGTCGAGACCTTGGAGCCGGCCACGATGGCGACCAGCGGGCGCTTCGGGTGGGCCAGCGCGGTCTGGATGGCGTCGATCTCGGCGGCCAGCAGCGGGCCGGCGCAGGCCACCTTCGCGTACTCGGCGATGCCGTAGGTCGTGCCCTCGGCGCGGTGGGCGGTGCCGAAGGCGTCGTTCACGTAGATGTCGCACAGCTGGGCCATCTTCTTCGCCAGCTCGGGGTCGTTTTTCTTCTCGCCCTTGTTCAAGCGGCAGTTTTCCAGCAGCACGACCTGGCCGGGCTGCACCTGCACACCGTCCACCCAGTCGGTCACCAGCGGCACGCCGTTCTCGTACGGGTGGCCCAGCAGCTCGCCCAGGCGCTGGGCCACCGGGGCCAGTGAATCCTCGGGCTTGAACTCGCCCTCGGTGGGGCGGCCCAGGTGGCTGGTCACCATCACGGCGGCGCCGGCTTCCAGCGCCATCTGGATGCAGGGCACGGAGGCACGGATGCGCGTGTCCTCGGTGATGCGGCCGGCGTCGTCTTGCGGCACGTTCAGGTCGGCACGGATGAACACGCGCTGGCCACGGGCCTGGCCCTGGGCGCAAAGGTCGGAAAAGCGAAGGATGTGCATGGGAACAGTGGGTGAGTGCGCCGCGCCGTCACGGTGCGGTCATGAAAACTGCGCGGATTGTAGGCGCCTGGTAACCGCGCCGTAACTCTCTACCAGCCCAGCCCGATGTGCAGCGGCAGGTACACCGCCATGCCCACGACGATGGTGCCCAGGATGCCGCGGCGCCAGAAGTAGTAGCCCGCGGCGGCGGCCACGGCGGGCAGTCGTGCGTCCTGCAGCGTCTGGATCAGCGCGCCCTGGGTCATGACCAGCTCGGGCGCGATGACCCCGGCCAGCGCGGCCAGCGGCGCGTACTTCAGGCCGCGGCGCAGCCAGTCGGGCATCGGCAGGTCGCGCTCGGGGATCATGAAGAACGCGCGCGTGAGCAGGGTGATGCCCGCCAGCCCCAGGATGGCAATGGCCGGCTCGATCCAGGCACCGTTCATGTGTCGCCCCCCGCGGCGCGGGTACGCGCACGCCGCAGCGCACGCTCGGCCGCTTCGGCGGCCAGCCCTGCGGTGACGGCTGCGGCGATCGCCACCAGGATGTTGAGCTTGAGCGGCAGCGCGAAGGTGGCCACCGCCGCCGTGCAGGCCACGGCCGTGGCGAGCCAGGTGGCGCGGTCGTTCAGCATGGACAGCAGGATGCCCAGCAGCGCCAGCACGCCCGCAAAGCCCAGCCCCCAGGACAGCGGGATGGCGTTGGCCAGCACGATGCCTGCAATGGACGGCACCTGCCAGGCCAGCCAGTTGGCCGAGGCCGCGCCCCAGAAATAAGGCACCTGCTCGGGTGCAGGCACGGGCTTGGGAAAGCGCTTCATGAAGCTCACGAAGATCACATCGCCGCTGAAGTAGCCCAGCGCCAGCCGGTGGCGGCGCGGCAGGTGGGCGAAATAGCTGCGCCACATGCTGCTGAAGATCACGAAGCGCAGGTTCACGCAGGTGGCCGTGAGCCACACCACCCACAGCGGTGCGCCCGCCACCATCAGCGGCAGCACGGCCAGCTGTGCGCTGCCGGCATACACCGCCAGCGACATGAACAGCGCCATCGGCAGCGACATGCCGCTCTTGGCCATGGCCACGCCCGTCACCAGGCCCCAGGCGCCGATGCCCAGGCAGGTGCCGGCCATGTCACCGGCGCCCTGGCGGAAGGCCGGGTCGCGCAGCTGGGCGCGCAGGAAAGGCAGACTCATGGGGCGGCGCCCAGCACCATGCCTGGCGCCAGCGGGAAGCCGCGCAGGAAGTCCGCGGCGGGCAGCCGCTTGCCGCCCGCGCGTTGCAGCACCGTCAAGCGCAGCAGGCTGCCGGCGCCGCAGGCCACGCCGATGCCGTCGGCATCTATAGACAAAATCTGGCCGCAGGCCGCATCCAGCGTGCGCGAGCAGCTATCTATTTCGCAGCTCCATACCTTGATGGCATCGGCCCCCAGCGTGGTGGCCGCGCCGGGGAAGGGGTCGAAGGCACGCACGCGCCGGGCGATCACCTCCGCCGGCTGGTTCCAGTCGATGGTGCTTTCCGCCTTGTCGATCTTGTGCGCGTAGGTCACGCCCTCGGCCGGCTGCGGTGTGGGTTTGAGGCCCCCGCAGGCGGCCAGCTCCAGCGCCTCCACGATCAGCTGCCCGCCCAGCTGCGCCAGCCGGTCGTGCAGCGTGGCGGTGGTATCGGCGGGGCTGATGGCGGTCTTTTCCAGCAACAGCATGTCGCCGGTATCCAGGCCCGCGTCCATCTGCATGATGGTCACGCCGGTTTCCGCGTCGCCGGCCTCGATGGCGCGGTGGATGGGCGCCGCGCCGCGCCAGCGCGGCAGCAGGCTGGCGTGGATGTTCAGGCAGCCGAGGCCGTTCTTTGCCCCCACGCTCCCCGCTGCGCGTGGTTCGCTGCCCCCCAAGGGGGCCTTCTCGCCTTCGGGCGGCCGTGCGGCGCTCATTGTGTTGAGCACCCACTGCGGCAGGATCAGCCCATAGGCGGCCACCACCATCACATCGGCCTGCGCAGCCTCGATGGCGGCTTTGGCGGCCGCTGCGTCCTCGGGGTATTTGCCATCCAGGCGCAGGCTCAGCGGCTGCGCCACGGCGATGCCGTGCCGCAGCGCGCACTGCTTGACGGGTGAAGCCTGCAGTTTCATGCCGCGGCCCGCGGGGCGGTCGGGCTGGGTTAGCACCAGGGGCACGGTGAATCCCGCGGCCAGCAGGCGCTCCAGGGCCACGCGCGCAAACTCGGGCGTGCCGGCAAAAATGACTCTCATACAACGCGTGGAATAGCGGCCCCGGGGTGGGGCTCAGTGAAAGGGGTCGTTGTCGTTCAGCCGCTCGTCCGTGAACATCACGCGCTGCACGACGCCCGCCGGGTCGATGTGCACATGGGCCTGGCGGGGCTCTCCATTGTCACGAAAGCGGTAGGTCCAGATATCGCCATTGAAGCGCGCCACCTTCTCCACCAGCGCAGGCGGGCCGAAGGTGCGTCGCACGGCTGCGCGCGTATCGACGCCATTGCGCAGCGCATGGAAGCGCTCCAGCGTCAGTACCTGCTCCACCCGCACCAGGCGTTGCCGGGCGTCAAAGTCGAGGTGGTAGACCTGTTGGCCTGCGGGCTGGCGGCTGTAGACCAGCCGTTCTCCGCCTTCAGGGAGCATTACGGTCAGCGTGGGTGCGCCCATGGTGCGCTCGATGTCCGCACGCGGCGTGCCTGCTTTCTGCCATTCGGGTACGGCGCAGGCCGCCAAAAAAACAGCCAGCAGCAGTGCGCTCCAGCGGAGCCGGCGCGGTGCGGTTGCGTGCGCCGGCAGCGGGGTCATGCGCGTTCGGCCTGCTTTTGCTGCTTCAACAGCTTGGTCTTGATGCGGTTGCGCTTCAAGGGCGACAGGTATTCCACGAACACCTTGCCCAGCAGGTGGTCCATCTCGTGCTGGATGCACACGGCCAGCAGGCCCTCGGCCTCGATCACGCGCGGCTGGCCGTCGCGGTCCAGCGCGCGCACGTGCACGGCAGTGGAGCGCTCCACGCCATCGTAGATGCCAGGCACCGACAGGCAGCCCTCGTCGCCCACCTGTTTCTCGGCACTGGCCCAGGTGATCTCGGGGTTGATCAGCACCAGCGGCGTGTCGCGATCTTCGGAGACGTCGATCACCACGATGCGCTCGTGCACATCGACCTGCGTGGCGGCCAGGCCGATGCCATGGGCGTCGTACATGGTGGCGAACATATCGTCCACGATGGCGCGCACGCGCTCATCCACCGCCGTCACGGGCTGGGCGACCTTGTGCAGGCGAGGATCGGGGTAACAGAGAATCGGAAGAATTGCCATGGCAGAGCGCTCAATATGTCGCTATTTTCGCCACTTTTGCCCGCCATTGCGGCGCCCAATCACAATAATCGTTGCCCGATCAAGGGCTTGGGCACAGAATCTCAAATGGTTTGTAATGTATTCGCGGCAGTTTCTTCTGTAAAACAATTAACTGCACCGCAGCGAGAGGGGCGTTTTTCCAATGAATGACACGAGGAACAATATGGCGGCTCAGGCCCGTATGCGCGTGACGGCGCTCGGCGCACTGGCTTTGTTGGCGGGTGCCGCCATGGCACCGGCGGCGCAGGCCCAGAATTACCCGATTACTTCCGAGCAGCGCGCCACCGCGCAGCAGGTGGCTTCACGCGGCGTTCCCCTTTCCGAATTGGCCGCCAATGCGCCCGATACCTACGTGGTGAAACGGGGAGACACGCTGTGGGGTATTTCCGGCATGTATTTGAAGCGCCCCTGGCGCTGGCCGGAACTGTGGGGCATGAATCTGCAGTCCATTCCCAACCCGCACCTGATTTTCCCGGGCCAGACGCTGTACCTGGAAAAGGCGGACGGCTATGCCCGCCTGAGCACCAGCCGCAAAGGCGCGCCCGAGACCGTGCGCGTGTCGCCGCGCACGCGGTATGACAGCCTGGCCGGCACGGCGCTGCCCACGCTCAAGCCGCACCTGATCGAACCCTTCCTCGTCGAGCCTCTGGTGGTGGACGAGCTCACGCTGCAGCAGGCCCCGCGCATCGTGGCCACGCGCGACGAACGCATGATCATGGCCAACGGCGACCGCGCCTACGTGCGCGGCCCTGAAGGCAGTCCCCTCGTGATGGCGCCTGGCGTGCCGCGCCAGTACCGCGTGTTCCGCAACGCCATTCCGCTGAAGGATCCGCACACTGGTGAGGTGCTGGGCTACGAAGCGCAGTATGTCGGCCGCGCCGAACTGGTGCGCAGTGAAACTACCACTCCCGTGCCCCAGAGCGATGTAGCGCGGGGCAAGAGTTCCAGCGAGGGCCGGGGGGAAGTGCTGGAGGGGCAAGCCCACGGCACAGCGGTGGACATCGTTCCCGCCACGGTGGACCTGAGGGGCGCGAAGGAAGAGATCCGCGCCGGCGACCGCCTGCTGCCCGCACCACAGCGCAGCTTCAACAGCTACACCCCGCGGGCACCGCAGGGCCCCGTGGATGCCAGCGTGGTGTCGATCTACGGCAGCGCGGCCGTGGCCAACGCCGGCCAGAACCAGGTAATCACCATCAACCGCGGTACGCGCGACGGCATGGAAGCCGGCCATGTGCTGCAGCTGCTCACCAAGGGCGAGCGCTTCAAGGACAAGACCGACGAGCAGCGCGCCATGGTGCGCCTGCCCAGCGAGAGCAATGGCGTGGCGATGGTGTTCCTCACGTTCGACCGCGTGTCCTACGCCCTGATCCTGCAGTCGCAGCAGGCGGTGCGTGTGGGCGACCGTTTGGTCAACCCCGAGTAAGCCCCGGGCGCCGTCACCTGCGGGCGGCCGCTCCCCCGCCTTGTCACCGCGCATGCAACGCGACGAACTGGCCGCCTGGCTGCGACTGACGCTCACGCCTGGCGTGGGCAACGGTGCCGCGCGCAGGCTGCTGGCCGCGTTCGGCCTTCCCCAGAACATCTTTGCGCAGGGCGAGAGGGCCTGGCAGTCCTGCGTCACCACGGCGCAGGCGCGCGCGCTCGCCCGCGTGCCCGAGGAGCTGGAGGCGCTGACCGAGCGGACGTGGCAGTGGCTGCTGGACGGGCGGGCGCCCGCGCAGCCGGCGCACGGCATCGTCACGCTGGGTGACGAGGCCTATCCTCCTGCGTTGCTGGCCACCGAGGATCCGCCGCTGCTGCTGTACCTGCTGGGTGCTCCGCAGTTCGTGCAGGGCGGCGCGCCGTTCGCGCCGGCGCACAGCCTGGCCATGGTGGGTAGCCGCAACCCCACGGCCCAGGGGGCGGACCATGCGCGGCAGTTCGCACGTGCTCTGCGGGAGGCGGGTTTGTGCATCGTTTCGGGCCTGGCGTTGGGCATCGACGCGGCGGCGCACGAGGGCGCGCTGATCGATCCGCCCGACGGTGCCGCGCCCGCCACCATTGCCATCGTGGGCACCGGGCTGGACCGGGTGTACCCGCGTGCCAACAAGGAGCTGGCCCACCGCATCGCGCGCCACGGCTTGCTGGTCAGCGAATACCCGCTGGGCACGCCGCCGTTGCCGGCCAACTTTCCCAAGCGCAACCGCATCATCTCCGGCCTGTCGCAGGGCACCCTGGTGGTGGAGGCGGCGCTGGCCTCGGGCTCGCTGATCACCGCGCGGCTCGCGGCCGAGCAGGGGCGCGAGGTGTTCGCCATACCCGGCTCCATCCACGCGCCCCAGTCGCGTGGATGCCACGCGCTGATACGCCAGGGCGCCAAGCTGGTGGAGTCGGCGCAGGATGTGCTGGAAGAACTGCGCTGGCATGCGCCGGCAGCCGCCATCCCCGCAGCACAGGACGCGTCCGAGGAGCCCCTTGCGCCGTCGTATCAATGTGTGCTGGATGCGCTGGGGTTCGATCCACTGGGGCTGGATGCACTGGTGGCGCGCACGGGGCTGGATGCCGCCACGCTGCAAGTACGGCTGCTGGAGCTGGAACTGGAGGGACGGGTGGCGCGCTTGCCCGGCGGGCTGTTCCAGCGCACGGGGCAGGCCTAAAGCAGCGACGGCAGTGCGCGCTTCGCGGCGCACGCCTGCGGGGCGGGGGCTTGCCGCGCGGCCTTGACCGCTCGGCATATCAGCCGGCGTAGTACGGGCACGCGTTTGCTATATAAAAATGAGCTGTTCGCGCTTTCTGTACATCCATTTCAAAGGATTCTTCCATTGAAACCCGGATGGAATAAGCGCAGGCAGCTATGTTTTTTGATGTTATAGCCCGAGCATCAACCGCAGGTTCTGCACCGCGGCGCCGCTCGCGCCCTTGCCCAGGTTGTCCAGGCGCGCCACCAGCACGGCGTGGCGGTAGCTCTCATTGGCGAACACGCGCAGTTCCAACTGGTTGGTGTCGTTGAGCGCCAGGGCATCGAGTTTGCCGTCCTCGGTGGGCGGCAGCACCTTCACCCACTGCTCGGGCGTATTGCTCTTGGCGTAATGGGCCGCCAGTGCGTCGTGCAGGTCCGCCGCCTTCGGCTGGCCGGGCAGCAGATCCAGATGCAGCGGCAGTTGCACCAGCATGCCCTGGCGGAAGTTGCCCACCGAGGGGATGAAGATCGGGCGGCGCGTGAGCCCGGTGTACTTCAGGATCTCGGGCAGGTGCTTGTGCGACAGGCCCAGCGCATACAGCTCAAAGGGCGCCGCATGGCCTTGCTCATAGGCCTCGATCATCGTACGGCCGCCGCCGGAGTAGCCGCTCACCGACGGCAGCGCCAGTGGGTGGTCGGCGGGCACCAGGCCGGCGTCGACCAGCGGGCGCAGCAGGGCGATGGCGCCGGTGGCATAGCAGCCGGGGTTGGATACGCGCGTGGCGTTGCGCACGGCCTCCAACTGGCCGGGCGCCAGTTCGGGAAAACCGAACACCCAGCCCGGCGCCGTGCGGTGGGCGGTGGAGGCATCAATGATCTTGATGGCGCGGCCGGTCTCGGCAGTGATGGCGTCCACCAGCGCGACCGTTTCGCGCGCGGCATCGTCGTGCAGGCACAGCACGACCAGGTCCACACCGGCGATCAGTGCGCGCTTGGCGGCGGCGTCCTTGCGCAGTTCGGGGGCGATGCTGACCAACTCCACCTGGGGCATGGCCTGCAGGCGCTCACGAATCTGCAGGCCGGTGGTGCCTGCCTCGCCATCAATAAAGACCTTGGACATCGAGTAGCTCCTGCAAGGGCCGGCCCAGGGGTGGGGCCGGGGGCGTAAGTTATATCCACATCAATGGTGCGTCGCAGCATGATACATTTACCGGCTGCCATTCCCGAGCATGCGGCTGTATTTCCGCTCTTCGGCAGAACGGGTACAAACACCATCCTTCCCCTGAGAGAGACCTCATGAAGATTCACGAATACCAAGGCAAGGAAATCTTGCGCAGTTTCGGCGTGCCCGTCCCGCGTGGCATCCCCGCTTTCACGGTGCAAGAAGCCGTGGAAGCCGCACAAAAGCTCGGCGGCCCCGTGTGGGTCGTGAAGGCCCAGATCCACGCCGGTGGCCGTGGCAAGGGCGGTGGCGTGAAGGTGGCCAAGACCATTGATGACGTGAAGGCACGCGCCAGCGAGATCCTGGGCATGCAGCTGGTCACGCACCAGACCGGCCCTGAAGGGCAAAAGGTGCGCCGCCTGTACATTGAAGATGGCGCCGACATCAAGAACGAACTGTATGTGTCTCTGGTGACCGACCGCGGCACGCAGAAAGTGGCGCTGATCGCTTCCAGCGAAGGCGGCATGGACATCGAGGAAGTGGCCCACTCCACGCCCGAGAAGATCATCACCGAGATGATCGACCCCTTGACCGGCATCACGCCCGAGCAGTCCAAGAAGGTGGCCGCAGCCATCGGCCTGACGGGCGCTTCGGTGGACCAGGCCGTGGATCTGTTCGCCAAGCTGTACAAGTGCTACATGGACACCGACGCGTCCCTGGTCGAGATCAACCCGCTGAATTGCGACTCCAAGGGCAACCTGATGGCCCTGGACGCGAAGTTCAACTTCGACGCCAACGCGCTGTTCCGCCACCCGGAAATCGTGGCCCTGCGCGACCTGGACGAGGAAGATCCGGCGGAAGTCGAGGCCTCCAAGTTCGATCTGGCCTACATCTCCCTGGACGGCAACATCGGCTGCCTGGTGAACGGCGCGGGCCTGGCCATGGCCACCATGGACACCATCAAGCTGTTTGGCGGCGAGCCGGCCAACTTCCTGGACGTGGGTGGCGGCGCCACCCCCGAGAAGGTCACCGAAGCCTTCAAGATCATGCTCAAGAACCCCAAGGTCAAGGGCATTCTGGTCAACATCTTCGGCGGCATCATGAAGTGCGACACCATCGCCACCGGCGTGATCACCGCCTGCAAGGCCGTGAACCTGCAGGTGCCGCTGGTCGTGCGCATGAAGGGCACGAACGAAGAGCTGGGCAAGAAGATGCTGGCCGAATCCGGCCTGCCCATCATCAGCGCCGACACCATGGCGGAAGCCGCCACGAAGATTGTCGAAGCCGTCCGTTAAGCAGGCCCGGAGATAAAACATGTCGATCTACATCAACAAAGACACCAAGGTCATCACCCAGGGCATCACCGGCAAGACCGGTCAGTTCCACACGGAAAAGTGCCAGGAATACGCCAACGGCAAGAACTGCTTCGTGGCGGGTGTGAACCCCAAGAAGGCCGGCGAGAAGATTTTTGACATTCCAATCTTTGGGTCGGTCAAGGACGCCGCCAAGGAAACCGGTGCTACCGTCTCCGTGATCTACGTGCCGCCCGCAGGCGCGGCCGCCGCCATCTGGGAAGCCGTCGAGGCCGACCTGGACCTGGCGATCTGCATCACCGAAGGCATTCCCGTGCGCGACATGCTTGAAGTGCGCAACAAGATGAAGGCCAAGGAAGCCGCTGGCGGCAAGCGCACGCTGCTGCTGGGCCCCAACTGCCCTGGCCTGATCACGCCGGACGAGATCAAGATCGGCATCATGCCCGGTCACATCCACAAGAAGGGCCGTGTGGGCGTGGTGAGCCGTTCCGGCACGCTGACCTACGAAGCCGTGGCACAGTTGACCGAACTGGGCATCGGCCAGTCGTCCGCCGTCGGCATCGGCGGCGACCCGATCAATGGCCTCAAGCACATCGACGTGATGAAGGCTTTCAACGACGATCCTGACACCGACGCCGTGATCATGATCGGCGAGATCGGCGGCCCCGACGAGGCAGAAGCTGCGCGCTGGTGCAAGGCCAATATGAAGAAGCCCATCGTGGGCTTCATCGCAGGCGTGACCGCTCCTCCGGGCAAGCGCATGGGCCATGCGGGCGCGCTGATCTCCGGCGGCGCCGATACAGCCGACGCCAAGCTGGCCATCATGGAAGAGTGCGGTTTCACCATTACCCGCAATCCTTCCGAGATGGGTCGCCTGCTCAAGGGCCTGCTGTAATCCGCGAGCCTGGCGCGGTGTAGCGCGCCAGGTTACGCAAAACTACGCACGCGCGAGAGGGTCTACCCTCTCTACACTGACAGCTCCAACACAAAAGAAACGCCAGCTTGGTTGACCCAGGCTGGCGTTTTCGATTCATAACACTGGAGCCATCAATGGAGTACTTGAGCAATGCCGATTTCTGGATCGGCCTGGTGAAGATCGTCTGGATCAACATCATTTTGTCGGGCGACAACGCTGTCGTCATCGCCTTGGCGGCGCGTTCGCTGCCTGCGCAGCAGCAGAAGAAGGCCGTCATGTTCGGCTCCGGCGCGGCGGTGGTGTTGCGCATCGTATTGACGGTAGTGGCGGCCAAGCTGCTGGAGCTGTCCTTCCTGCAGATCGTCGGGGGCTGCCTGCTGCTGTGGATTGGGTATCAACTCCTCACGGGCGAAGAGGAAGATGACGGTGCTTCCAAATCCGCCGGGGGCATGTTCGCGGCCATCCGCACCATCCTGATTGCCGACCTGGTGATGAGCCTGGACAACGTCATAGCCGTCGCCGCGACCGCCCAGGGGAACATGGTGCTGCTCGTCCTGGGGCTGGCCATCAGCGTACCGCTGGTGATCTTCGGCTCCACCCTGATGATCAAGCTCATGGAACGCTTTCCCGTCATCGTCACGCTGGGGGCCGCGCTGATCGGTTGGGTGGGAGGCGAGACCATCGTCAACGACAACTTGCTTCACGATTACGCGATGGGTCACCCGTGGCTCCACTACGTAGCCGCCCTAGCGGGCGCCGTGCTGGTGGTGATGGTGGGCAAGCTGATGCAATCCCGCGGCGAACCTCGGCAGGCCTAAGAAGTCTGGCGCGCGTTAGTGCGACGGGAATGTGCCGCGACCTGACGGACATGTCCATGAAGTAGCAAAAATGGCAGCCAAGAAGGGCTGCGTAGGGCCTCTTTTGCAACACACGTCAACGGGCCTGGCTTGCACGCGTTCAACATCATGACGGACCTGTCGCCCCGTGCGCCTCGACTATGATGCGCAGTCCCGCAATGCCGGTTGTGAGGGATATGCAGCGATGCCCTCCTCAACCGCATGTAAAGCGCCTTCGCGTGAGGCGTATCGCGGGAGTCTCTTATGAAACCTCTGCCGATGCTGAGCTACGAATTCTGCGCGTTGACGGACACGGGGCGGGTGCGCTCCAACAACGAAGACGCTGTGGCCATCCATGAGACGGCGCAGATGGTCATCCTGGCCGACGGCATGGGGGGCTACAACGCGGGCGAGGTGGCTGCCGGGATGGCGATCACCTACATCGGCACCGAGATGGTCCGCTGGCTGCAAGGCGACGGCTCCGCGGCATCGCCTTCGGATGTACGGCATGCACTAGAGGCCTGTGTGGACAATGCGAACCACGCGATCCTCGGCGCCTCGATGTCCAACCCGCAGTACTTGGGAATGGGTACCACGCTGGTCGTCGGCGTGTTCCGTGACGACCGGCTCATTCTCGGCCACATCGGTGATTCGCGCTGCTACCGGTGGCGCGAGGGCCTCTTGCGGCAGATCACGCGCGACCACTCGTGGTTGCAGGAGCAGATCGACCTGGGACTGCTCACGCCGGCACAAGCAGCCGTTTCGGGGCAGCGCAACCTGGTGACACGGGCGCTGGGGGTGGATGTGTCCGTGCATATAGAAATCAACGAATTTCCTGTCGAGCCCGGTGACTTGTTCATTCTTTGCTCCGACGGCCTGACGGATATGTTGAGTGACGCAGATTTGGCCGAACTGGCGCGGATGCCCATTGCGCTACAAGATAAAGCGGCGCGCATGGTGGCCATGGCCAACGCCATGGGAGGGCGGGACAACATCAGCGTAGTGCTGGCGCAAACGCAACTCGCTCAGGACGCCAAAAAACGCGGCGGCCTCATGGCGCGCCTGCTGCGCACCTCGTGACCTTTCCGCCAAGCTCAGCCCGACCGCCAGGGCTTCATTTGCCTGTGCCCGGAAATTGCTACTTCCCTCTACTAGCTAAGTTGTTTGGATAAGGAAAAGTGATCATGCCCAGAATGGTCGTGTCGATCGATGGAGTTGTCATCAAGGAAGTTACCTTCACCAAGGAACGCACAACGGTAGGCCGCCGCCCCTACAACGACGTGGTCATCGACAACCTTGCCGTCAGTGGTGAACATGCGGTCTTCCTCATGAATGGGGATGATGTGGAAGTAGAGGACCTGGGTAGCACCAACGGCACCTATGTCAATGGCAAGGCCATCAAGCGACAGCCTTTGCGCAACGGCGACACGGTGGAATTGGGGAAGTACAAGATCCGCTTCCTGCACGAAGAGCCTGGTCATGACTATGAGAAGACGATGGTCTTCAAGCCCGGCATGTTGCCGCCGCTGGGCAAGCCTGCGGCCCCTGCGCCAGTCGTGCTGAGCGCCGCCGTGCGGGTGATGAACGGCCCCGCCGCCGGCCGTGAGGTGGCTCTGACAAAAGTGGTTACCACCATTGGCAAGCCAGGCGTGGCCGTGGCCTCCATCACCAAGCGGCACAGCGGCTTTGTGCTGGCCCATGTGGAGGGGGGGGACTTTCCGTTGCTGAACGGTACGCGCATTGGAGTGGACCCCATAACTCTCAAGAATGGTGACCGCATCGCTCTGGCCAGTACCGAGATGGAGTTTGTGCAGGGCTAGAGCGTGCAGAGGGCAACGCTAGTGTGGCGATCATTAGCGCTTCGCTTTTAAAAGCCGTTAGCGCCTGATGGGAGAAGGGGTGCTGCCGCGGGTCGCAGAATGCCGCGCTGCCTCTAACAGACCGAATTGCGTAGTTCTCCACGTAGAACACCTTGGGGTGACAAATGTGTCGACGTGTGACCGATTGGTTAGACTTTTCCTTTGCGGGGTTTGGGAAACGGGTGAAAAATGTCGCGCGCTGCAACGTTTGGTTGCATTCTGATGTTGGCACAGAAGCTGCTCAAGTTTTCTCAACCCGCAGGATTCCTCTGCGGGGGCTATTACCTAATTCCGAGGAGGATTTATGAAGCGTACCCTGCAACAAGGTTTCACCCTGATCGAACTGATGATCGTGGTGGCGATCATCGGCATTCTGGCGGCTGTGGCCCTGCCTGCCTACCAAGACTACACCGTGCGTGCCAAGGTGTCCGAGGCGGTCATTGCTGGCTCTTCTGCCAAGAGCGCGCTGAGCGAAGCCTTCCAGTCTGATAGCACGACAGGCCTGACCTCCGCAGCCACGGCCATCAATGCCACGCCTACGGCCCAGAAGTCTTCCAAGTACGTCCTCAACTACTGCGTATTCAACGCGGCAGCAGGTGGTGCTCCGACGGCTGCAGCCTGTGCTGCCTTTCCGAACCCTGCCACCAACTGGGTGGTGTCGGTCGCGCTTGCAGCCACCGCCGGGAATGGTATTCCTACCGGCCTCAACGGTCGTACATTCAACTTGGCTCCTAACGTGAACGGTGCCATTCCCGTGGCTGGCGCCCAAGGCGCTGTTGACTGGGCCTGCACCAGCGCCACCAACGTGGCAGCGACTCAGCGTGGCCTGAATAACAGAACTGTTCCGGCCACACCAGTTCCCGCAAAGTACATGCCTTCCGAATGCCGTTAAGCCTCGGTGCATGATCTGAAAAGAGCGCTCAGGCGCTCTTTTTTATATGGAAATTTGAATATGGATTTTTCGCTGCGCATGCATCGAGCCGCCAAAGCCGCCGCCTGCCATTTTCTTGTGTCGGTGGCGGTTGCTTTTGCGGTCGCAGCGGTGGTATTTGGCATTTGGTATCCCGCGCCTTACCACAACCTTTCCGGCGGCTTGAAGCTCTTTCTCATTGTGGTAGGGGTGGATGTTGTTTGTGGCCCGCTTCTCACGTTGGTGGTCTTTAATCCATCCAAAAGCCGTCGTGAGCTCTTGATAGATCTCGCCTTGATTGCCGTGATTCAGGTGGGGGCACTGGCTTACGGAATTCATACTGCTTACCAAGCCAGGCCCTTGTTTCTGGTGCATGAGGTGGACCGTTTTCGAGCCATCGGCATGCCTGATTTTGGCAATGAAAACGATGTCAAGGCTGCATTGAAGGGACTGGAGCCTTCCCTCCAACCACGGTGGCACAAGGGCCCCATCACCGTTGGAATCCGGATCCCGAATACCCGCGAAGAACGCCAGAGCGTGCTCTTCGAATCCATATTCGGCGGGCGTGATTATTCACAGAGGCCAGAATTCTATATACCGTACGACGAGGTAGAAAAAGAACGGGTGCTGCGCCGTGCCAGGCCAGCGAAAAACTTCGCGGCACACTATCCAAAGCAATCTGCAGATTTGCAAGAAATTCTCAAAAAAACCCAGACGTCCATGGAGAAGGCATTTTTTCTTCCTGTGCAACAAAAACAAGAATGGGTCGCGATCCTCAATGATTCAGCCATTATTCTAGGTTTCTTGCCGGGAGACGGGTTCGAAGTTCCCTGAATGGAAATTCAACTGCCTTGCACTGGACACGGGCAACGGTGCCATCTACAAAGCAATGCGGTTGCAAGGGCGCCTGTTCAACCGCTTGTGCTGGACCACAGGCATCACCGAATACCCCATCCCACGCCAGCGTCGCAACAGCGCCTGGGATGGCGCTTGACGCATCAGCCGCGAGATGAACGGCCTTCAACAGGCTTGTGATTGTCGGCATGCCCGTTTTCCAGGACGCGATAAGGTGGTCGTTTTGCAGTTCAATGGGCGTGCGTCAGAGTGCTTTCTTCTATAGGGCGGCATGGAAGCCCCAGCGAGCCATTATGATTTCTGACCTTGCGGCCCGCACCGGCCCTGCCACTGCCCGTAGCTCAACCGGATAGAGCAATTGCCTTCTAAGCAATAGGTCGGGGGTTCGAGTCCCTCCGGGGGCCAGCCTCAGCGCTCCCAAAAACATAGCTGCTAGCGCTTGCTGCGATTGGCTTTACGCCCAAAATCACCCCGCACCTCCAGGGGGATGGACGAAGCTCCCAGACTTTCCCCCGTGCTTTTCCAGTACCTGCACGCCGGTGATCACCATGCGCTTATCAGCCGCCTTGCACATGTCGTAAACCGTCAGCAGCGCTACCTGCACCGCCGTCAAAGCCTCCATCTCCACCCCTGTGGGGCCCACGGTTTCCACCGTGGCGGAGCACTGCACGGCGCTGTCTTCGGGGTGCAGCACGAAGTCCACCGCCACCCGCGTCAGTGCCAAGGGGTGGCATAGCGGGATCAGCTCGCTGGTCTTCTTGGCGGCCATGATGCCGGCGATGCGCGCTACGCCGAGTACGTCGCCCTTCTTGGCGGTGCCCGACTCGACCAGCGCCAGTGTGGCGGGCTGCATCTCGATGCGGCCCGTGGCAATGGCCACGCGGTGCGTGGCCGGTTTGGCGCCGACGTCCACCATGTGGGCTTGGCCTTGGGCGTCGAAGTGGGTGAGGGGGGAGGGGGACGTTGTCANACTGGAAAGCGCTGACAGCTTCTTTTTTTATAGCATTTGGCTCCCTGCAAGCACCGGCTGTGATGGCACAGCCATCGCTGCCCACACTGGGAGACGGCCTGGAGATGACGACCAGTGCGGAGCGCAAGCTGGGCGACCGCATCATCCGCGAGCTGTACCGCGACCCGGATTACATCGATGACGCGGTGCTGAATGAGTATGTGCAGGGCCTATTCCAGCCACTGGTGCAGGCCGTTTTTTGCCGGGGGATGGATTTGAGGTGCAGAATTGAACGATCAGCGCATCGCCGCTCATGCGCGCATTAGAGGGCGAGTGTGTGCCTGACGCGGCGGGCAGTTTTCTTCGAGAGACGAAGGGTCATGGGTCCATTACAGGACGGGTGGCGGCCGCATTGGCCCATCGCTCCGGCGCGGCTTCGACGACTTTGCCCACATCACGCAGATGCGTTGGGGGCAAAGTTCCAGCAGTCCATTTGCCGTGCCTCCTATTCCGCTGCCACAATGCGGCCATGCCTGTTTCATCGACTCCCAGCATTGACCTGACAGCCCTGCGCAAGTCGTATGCGCAAATGGCGGAGGCTTTGCAGCTTTGGCAGGATCAGCCGGAGGGCTCGGTATTCAAGCCGCATTTGCGCTCGGCGGTGATCCAGTCCTTCGAGTACACCTACGAGATCGCACTGCGCATGCTGCGGCGTGTGCTGGTTGAGCGGTCTCTGGCTGCCGATCTGGTTCAGGATTTGTCTTTCAATGACCTTGTGAGGTTGGGGGCGGATGCCGGGCTGTTGCAAGACCCGCAGGCTTGGCGCCGCTGGCGTGCCATGCGCAATGCCACCAGCCACACCTACGATGAGGCCAAGGCGGCGCAAGTGGCGGCTGCCATTGGTGCGTTCAGCCACGATGCCCTGGCGTTGCTGCAAGCGCTGGAGCGGGCTGTCGCACGCGAGCAGGCAGACTCATGAGCACCGGCCCTGTTGCCTCCCTTGCGCTCAGCCCAGCCCAGCGCAGCGAAATCCGCCGCATCGTAGATGCGGCGGTGCCTGGGGCACGGGTCTGGGTGTTTGGATCGCGCGCGGCGGGTAGGGCTCGCCCTTTCTCGGACGTGGATTTGTTGCTGCAGACCCGGCAGCCGCTGGCCTGGGATGAATGGGCGGCACTGGAGGATGCGTTCGAGCAAAGCGATTTGCCCTTCAGGGTGGATGTGGTGGAGCGGCGGGGTTTGCCGCCTGATTTCCTGCAGCGGGTGGAGCGCGAGAAGGTTCTTCTTTGAGCCCGTCAAGCGCCAGTCCGAGGGGGTTTCCTCGTATGATCCGCCCTTTCCTGCGCATGCTGCCCGTAGCTCAACCGGATAGAGCAATTGCCTTCTAAGCAATAGGTCGGGGGTTCGAGTCCCTCCGGGCAGGCCATCTCACGGCATAGGGTGTGGCTCCCTCAGGCCACAAAGCTTCCCGACTTGCCGCCATGCTTTTCCAGCACCTGCACGCCGGTCATCACCATGCGCTTGTCTGCGGCCTTGCACATGTCGTAGATGGTCAGCAGCGCGATCTGCACGGCGGTGAGGGCTTCCATTTCCACCCCGGTCGGGCCCACGGTTTCTGCGGTGGCTTTGCACTGCACGGCGTTGTCGGCGCGCAGCAGTTCAAATTCCACCGCTACGCGTGTCAAGGCCAGCGGGTGGCACAGGGGGATCAGCTCGCTGGTTTTCTTGGCAGCCATGATGCCGGCGATGCGTGCCACCCCGAGCACATCTCCTTTCTTGGCAGTGCCTGATGCAATGAGCTCCAGGGTCGCGGGCAGCATGGTGATGCGCCCGGTCGCTACGGCAATGCGATGGGTGTGCTGCTTGGCGCCCACATCCACCATATGGGCGCGGCCTTCGGCGTCGAAATGGGTGAGGGGGGGAAAAGGCGTGGACATGGCGGGTTACAAGCAGGGCGAAACAATCAGGGAGTGAGGGCATCATACGGCGATGTACCGCAGGGTTGGACTGGGGAGTCTTGTGCGAAACTTCAAGCCAAATTGGGCTCTAGGGCAGATGGGTAAAGCGCTAGCAGCTTCTTTTTTAATAGCATTGGAAGGTCTGCTGGCGCCGAGCGTCCATGCGCAGAGCGCTTTGCCCATGCTGGGCGATGGTGCGGAGATGACGACCAGCGCCGAGCGCAAGCTGGGCGACAGCATCATTCGTGAGCTCTATCGCGATCCGGACTACATCGACGATGCGGTTCTCCATGAATATGTCGATGGACTGTTCCAGTCGCTGCGTTCGGCGGCTAAGGCGCGGGGTGAGCTGTCTCCCGAGCTGGAAGAGCGCTTTGCCTGGGAGGTGCTGTTGGGCAAGGACCGGACGGTGAATGCTTTCGCCCTCCCTGGGGGCTACTTCGGCGTGCACCTGGGGCTGATCGGCGTGGTGAGTACGCGCGACGAGCTCGCGTCGGTGCTGGCGCACGAACTCAGCCATGTCACCCAGCGCCATATTTCACGCCTGATCGCGCAGCAGGGGCGGCAGACGCCGCTGATGCTGGGCACCATGATCCTGGGCGCCCTGGCGGCCAGTCGCAGTCCCGATGCGGCCCAGGCCCTGATGGTGGGCGGGCAGGCGCTGGCCCTGCGCATGCTGCACTATTCACCCGAGCCCCGCGTGATCGAGCGCCTGATCGAAAGCGCCACCCTGCTGGGCCTGGACGACGAAGCCGCGTTCCATTTGCAGCGCTACCGGGTGGCGTACCCCAAAGACCATGCGCGCTGGCAGAAGAAGAACGGGGCGTCGGGCGAGCCGCTTATGCCTGGTCGGGCGCCGGGTGTGGTTGTGGCCCCGTCGTAATAGGCACGTCTTCGTACAGGGCCTCCAGCGGCACTTGCAGGCCCACACTGGCCCATTCGACGTGGCCCCCAGCCTCGATGGGGTGCAGCACCCAGCGCTTGCTGTCGCCATCGCGGCGGAATAAGTCCAGGCTCAGGCGCTCGGGATCGATCAGGGCGTATTCGCGCAGTGTGGGCAGCTTGCGGTAGGCGGCAAACTTGGCGCCACGGTCGTAGGCGCTGGTGGCGGGGGACAGCACTTCCACCACGAGCACCGGGGCACTCTTGCTGTGGCTCTGCCCACGGTCGCTGTCGGCGCAGGTGACGAAGACATCGGGGTAAAAAAACGCGTTGTCTTCTTCCACGCGCAGCTTCATGTCAGAGATGAACACGCTGCAGGGGCTGCCGCGCAGGTGGTTGCGCAGGGCCATGTACACATTGCCTGCCACCGTCACATGGGCGTCTGACGCGCCCGCCATCGCAAATACCTCACCGTCGTGGTACTCGTGCTTGGTGCTTTGCTCGGCCTCCCAGGCAAGGTAGGCCTGGGCATCAAAAAACGGCTGTGGTGCGGGTAGGGACATGGCTCGCTCCGGGGTAGGTGGTCATGGTAGCAGTCTGCGCCTGGCAAGGAGCATCGTGCATCAGTCCGCCACATAACTCCCCGACTTGCCCCCGTGCTTTTGCAGCACGCGCACGTCGTGGATGGACATGCCGCGGTCGGCCGCCTTGCACATGTCGTAAATGGTGAGCAGGGCCACCTGCACGGCGGTGAGGGCCTCCATCTCCACGCCCGTGGGGCCCACGGTTTCCACCGTGGCGGTGCAGGCAATGCCGGTGGCGCCGGGGTACTGTGCACTGGCGGGGGCAAAGTCCAGCGCCACGCGGGTCAGTGCCAAGGGGTGGCACAGGGGGATGAGGTCGCTGGTCTTCTTGGCGCCCTGGATGCCGGCGATGCGGGCGATGCCCAGCACATCCCCCTTCTTGGCGTTGCCGGCCTCGATGAGCGCCAGCGTGGCGGGCAACATTTCGATGCGGCCGCTGGCCACGGCCACGCGGTGGGTGGCGGCTTTGGCACCTACGTCGACCATGTGGGCCTGGCCTTGGGCGTCGAAGTGGGTGAGGGGGGAGGGGGACGTTGTCATAAGGCGGGTTTACAACCGGGTGCGAAACATTCCAATGGCCGGGGCATCATACGGCCATGTGCAGATGGCCGCGATTGATGGCCGGCCCGTTCGCGCGGGTGAAGGAGTGTTGTGCAAGGTTCTCTACAAAATTGGCTTCCAGCGCCCAGCTGGAAAGCGCTGGCAGCTTCTTTTTTTATAGCATTTGGCTCCCTGCAAGCACCGGCTGTNCGAGTATGTGCAGAGCCTGTTCCTGCCACTGGTGCAGGCCGCCAAGGCGCGGGGGGAATTGTCGCCCGAACTCGAGGAACGCTTTGCCTGGGAGATCTTGCTGGGTCGAGACCGTACGGTGAACGCATTTGCCCTGCCGGGCGGCTACTTCGGCGTGCATCTCGGGCTGATCGGCGTGGTGAGCACGCGCGACGAACTCGCGTCGGTGCTGGCGCACGAACTCAGCCATGTCACCCAGCGCCATATTTCACGCCTGATCGCGCAGCAGGGGCGGCAGACGCCGCTGATGCTGGGTGCGCTGATCCTCGGCGCGCTGGCTGCGAGCCGCAGCCCCGATGCGGCCCAGGCCCTGATGGTGGGTGGGCAGGCGCTGGCCGTGCAGAGCCAGCTGAACTTCTCGCGCGACATGGAGCGCGAGGCCGACCGTGTGGGCTACGGCCTGATGGCGCCCGCCGGTTTTGCGCCGCAGGGCTTCGTGGGCATGTTCGACAAGCTGCAGCAGGCCAACCGCATCAACGACAACGGCAGTTGGCCCTACCTGCGCAGCCACCCCTTGACCACGCAGCGCATTGCGGACATGCACAGCCGCATTCCGCCGGGTGCGGCGCAGCCCGCGCGGGCTACGCTGGAGCACCTGATGATGGCTGCGCGCGCGCGCGTGCTGATGCGCCCCGGTGTCGACGCTTGGCGACAGTGGGTTGCCGAGCCGCAGGACGCCGGCTTTGCCGCACGGCCCGCACCGCAGCGGGTGGCGGCCTGGTATGCGGCCACCCTCAGCGCGGTGCAGTTGGGCGACATGGCGGCTGCGCGCAAGGCGTTGCGTGCGCTGCAGTCCAGCGCAGGTACCGATGCTGCCGCGTTGCGCCAGGCGCGCCTGCTGGGTGCCGAGCTGGAGCTGGCTGCGGGCGATGCGCCCGCGGCGCTGACGTACCTGCAGGGCAGCGTCGTCACGGAAGGCAGCGGTGTGCCCAGCGCGCCCGCGCCCGCACGGCCAGAGATGCTGCTGCGCACCCAGGCCCTGCTGCGCACGGGCGCGGCAGGCGAGATGGCGGGGCCCTTGCAGACCTGGGTGGCCACGCATCCTCGGGACGCGACCGTCTGGCAGGCGCTGGCGCAGGTATGGCAACAGCAGGGGCAGCCCCTGCGCGCCGTGCGCGCCGAGGCCGAGGCACACGCCGCACGCTATGACTACGCGGCCGCGGTGGATCGTTTCAAGGCGGGGCAGGACCTTGCGCGGCGCAGCAGCGCGGCGGGGGATTACATCGAAGCGTCGATCATCGACACGCGCCTGCGTGCCGTGGAGTCACTTCTTAAGGAACAGGCCGCCGAGCGCTGATTCGATCAGCATGCCCAGCAGAGAGTAGATCAGCGAACCGATCAGCGCGGCGGTAAAGCCGTGTACCTGGAAACCGTCGCCCAGCACCGACGCGGCGGCCCAGAACATGAGCGCGTTGATCACGAAGAGGAACAGCCCGATGGTGACGATGGTCACCGGCAGCGTCAGCACCACGAGGACCGGGCGCAGCACCACGTTGAACAGGCCGATCACAAAGGCCGCGATCAGCGCAGCGCCGAAGCTGCGCACCTCCACGCCGCTGTAGAGGTAGGCCACGCAAAGCAGGGCGGCCGCGCTCAGCAGCCATTTGAGCAGTAGTCGCATGGCGCGCAGCATAGCACCGGGCCGGTGAATGCGCCGCGCCGCATGTGGCATGAGAGCGTGTAAAAAAGCCGGCCCATCTGCGCTTGCACGCGATGGGCCGGCTGGGCTGAACAGTGGTTTTGCCGAGTCCTGCCGTGCCGATCAGTCGGCGGCCAGCATGAACAGTAGGCCCAGGCTGGCGAGCGAGCCGGGCACCGTCCAGCGCCGTGGCGGTTTGCGCACGATGACCGGCGCGGCGGCGGGCGCTGCGTCGGTCGGGGTGTTCACCTCCTGTTCCAGTTTGGGGCGACGGGCGTCTACCACCCTGCACGCGCCATGCTCAGCCTGCAGCTGCGCCAGCAGCTCGGGCAGCGGCCCCTTGGCCAGTACCGTGCTGATGGGCGCACCCTCCGCCCGCAGCCAGGGTTGCAGCTGGGCAAACAGCTTGTCCGCCCATTTGGCGCGCCAGTTCTCGCGTGCGCTATGGCTCACCCATTTGCTGATGCGGTGCGTCATGCGCGGTGCGCAGGCCACCAGCACCCAGTGGATCGTGCCCGCAGTGGCGGGGGCCGCCAGCGGCTCCAGGACTTGCCGCGCGTAGCCTGCGTCGTCCACATACACGATGACCTTGTCCATGGCGGATCTCCTGTCGGGCCTATGGGTGCGTGTGCAGGAAGGCCTGTTTCAGCCGTGCTGTGCAGGGGCCGTCTTGCCGCGCTGCGCGACGATGGCCTTGCCGACCACCAGCACCAGCAGGGCGCCGGCCACGCTGGCGGCGTACTTCAGGGTGTCGGACTGCTCCAGCTTGAACATCCACTGCCACTTGTCGGGGTTGGCCAGCGCGGGGTCGGAGACCAGCATGCCGCCGGCGATCCAGCCCAGCAGCATGCCGCCGGCGGTGATGATGACCGGGAAGCGCTCCATGAGCTTGATGACCAGTTGGCTGCCCCACACGATGATCGGGATGGAGATCAGCAGGCCCAGCACCACCAGCAGCAGCGAGTGGTCGCCCGCGTTCTGCGCGGCGCCGGCAATGGCGATCACGTTGTCCACGCTCATCACCAGGTCGGCCACGATGATGGTCTTGATGGCGGCCAGCAGCTTGTCGCTCTCGGCCACGCTGCCGTGGCCGTCCTCGTCGGGGGCCAGCAGCTTCACGCCGATCCACACCAGCAGGATGGCGCCCACCACTTTCAGGAAGGGCAGGTTCAACAGCGTCATCGCGAAGGCAATCAGGACCACGCGCAGGATGATGGCGCCCGCCGTGCCCCAGATGATGCCCTTGGTGCGCTGCGCGGGCGGCAGCTTGCGGCAGGCCAGGGCGATCACCACGGCGTTGTCACCACCGAGCAGGATGTCGATGATGATGATCTGCCCCAGTGCAACCCAGAACTCGGGTGAAGTCAGAAATTCCATAAAGTCCTCGTTATCAGTAACCGAAAGGAGGCCCGCAGCCACTGTAGGTGGCGGTGGGCGGCTCCGCAAGAGAGACACTGCACGGTGACCAGGGACTCGTCCACCCGCGTGGGTTGCGACGCGCGAAGAGGTCTTGATCAGCCCCGCAGGGCCATCAAAGGTCTTGCTCAGCCCGCGTGCGATGCGTGGCGCATGCCGGGCCCGGGCTGCCGGAAGCGGTGCGCTTCGTACTGACGACAGACCGAGAGCCTCCGCACCCCGAGGCCGATGGCCGTCAGGACTTGGAGGTCAGGAGCTACTCCCCTTCGAACCTGCGATTGGAACATGGCACGAGGGCGGCGCGCAAGCGGCAGGCGTTTTTTGCGCAAGGCGGTTTGAAGAAAATGTTGCCAGACGCGCGACGGAATATGTCTGCCATGCTATTTAAAACATAGCGAATGGCCCTGGCGGCCCCGCCGCCATGCGCATGGAACACACCGGGACGGGCGGTATCATCGGCGCGCCCTTACCCGCCATGTCCTGCATCCACATCGCCGATATCGAAGCCGCCATCAACCATTGGCGCACCCGCGCCCCATCGCCCGATGGCGTGGGGCTGGCGCCGGAAATCGAGGCGCTGGCCGATGTGTATGGCCGCATGGTGTTTGCGCGGGCCGAGGACGTGGCGCCGCAGCAGATGCCCGCCGCGGCGCTGGCGGCGTGGCTAGCCTGGTACGAGACCACACCCGACACACCGTGTATCGCCATCTGCTCCACCAGCCAGGGGGATGAATGGTGCAAGGGCTGCGGGCGCAGCTTTGCCGAGGTGCAGCACTGGTTGGCGATGAGCCCGATGGACAAGCGCGCCGTGTGGCGGCGCATCACCCGCGAGGGCACGGCGCTGCGCTTCACGCGCTATGCCGAACGTGCGGCCGAGCGCCCCGCCGATTGCGCCGGCGGCGCTCCCGGCGCTGGTTGACCGGCTTTACGGCGGGGCGCGCGCCGGCTAAGGTGGCCGCATGCTGCGTTTGACCCAGGCCCCCGATATCGCCATGGCCACGCTGTGGCGCGACCTGCTGTGCGAAGCCGGCATGCCCGCCAGCGTGCAGCGCCAGCATCTGGGCGCGGCGGCGGGCCACCTGCCGCCAGGGGAGTGCCTGCCCGAGATCTGGCTGACGTACCCCGAACATGCAGAACGCGCCCGTGCGCTGCTGCGGGAGTTCCAGCATCTACCGCAGCGCCAGTGGCGCTGCCACGCGTGCGGTGAGGCGATCGAGGGCGGCTTCGAGCAGTGCTGGAATTGCGGCGCCTTGATGCCGCAGTAGATTGCTATTTATTCAGGAGCTGGTGGCGTTTGTTGGTCGGGCGCTAGAGGTGTTTTTTGCTCAAAACGCCACGTTACTTCCAGCGCAGCGGTTCCACATGCACGCTGCCCAGGGTGCTGCTCAGCGTGAGGCCGCCTTCCTGCACCGTCGCCTGCAACTGCATGCTGCGCTCGGCCAGTGTCGCCAGTTGCTGGGCGGCGTCGGCGGGCAGGCGCCAGACCTGCAGCTTGTCCAGCCGCGTGAGCTTGTTCTCGATGCCCTTCCACCACACCTCGGCTGCGTGGTGAAAACAATAAACGATGACCGCATCGGATTTGCTGCAGGCCTTGGTCAGCGGCTTGTCCTCGGGCTGCCCGACCTCGATCCACAACCGCTTACGACCCGTGAAGTCGGTCAGCGATACGTCCGGGTCCTCCGGATCGGACAGGCCCGCGCCGAACGCCAGCGTGCCATCGCCCTGGCAGGTGTCCTGCAGTTCATGGGCCTGCAGCGCCAAGGCGGCCAGCCGCACCATCATGCGCTCGTCGGTTTCGCTGGGGTGGCGCGCCAGGGTGAGTGCATGGTCGGCGTAGTAGCCGTGGTCGATGTCCGCGATTTGCAGGTTCGCCTTGAAGATGGTGGACTTGAGGGCCATGGGATGCTTTCAAAATGAGAGCTGCCCGCGCTTGGCTGGCAAGCGCGGGCAGGCAAAAAGGCTCAAACCGGCTGGATCAGACGCGGCGCGCCAGCTCGGCCGCCTTGCCGGTGTAGCTGCCCGGCGTCATGGCCAGCAGGCGGTCCTTGTCGGCTTGGGGGATCTCCAGGCCGTTGATCAGCGCGTGCAGCGCCTCGGCCGTCACGGTCTTGCCGCGCGTGACTTCCTTGAGCTTCTCGTACGCGCCCTGCACGCCGTAGCGGCGCATCACGGTCTGGATGGGCTCGGCCAGCACTTCCCAGCTGGTGTTGAGGTCGTCGGCCAGGGCTTCTTCGTTCAGCTCCAGCTTGTTCAGGCCGGTCATCAGCGAGGTATAGGCCAGCGCGGCGTAGCCCAGCGCCACGCCGATGTTGCGCAGCACGGTGCTGTCGGTGAGGTCGCGCTGCCAGCGGCTGATGGGCAGCTTTTCGGACAGGTGCCTGAGCAGCGCATTGGCCAGGCCCAGGTTGCCCTCGGCGTTCTCGAAGTCGATGGGATTGACTTTGTGGGGCATGGTGGACGAGCCGATCTCGCCCGCCTTGAGCTTTTGCTTGAAGTAGCCCAGGCTCACGTAGCCCCAGATGTCGCGCGAGAGGTCCACCAGGATGGTGTTGGCGCGGGCGATGGCGTCGAACAGCTCGGCCATGTAGTCGTGCGGCTCGATCTGGATGCTGTAGGGCTGGAAGGTGAGGCCCAGGCCCAGCGGCTCGGGCGTCTCCACGACCTTGCGGCTGAAGGCTTCCCAGTCGAAGTCGGGCCAGGCCGACAGGTGGGCGTTGTAGTTGCCCACGGCGCCGTTCATCTTGCCCAGGATCTTCACCGCCGCGATGCGCTCGCAGGCCGCCTGCAGGCGCACGACCACGTTGGCCAGCTCCTTGCCCACCGTGGTGGGGCTGGCGGTCTGGCCGTGGGTGCGGCTGAGCATGGGCACGTCGGCAAACCGGTGGGCCATCTCGCGCAGCTTGAGCACGATGCGGTCCAGGCCCGGCAGGATGACCTGGTCGCGGCCCGAGCGGATCTGCAGCGCATGGCTGGTGTTGTTGATGTCCTCGCTGGTGCAGGCGAAGTGCACGAACTCGGCAGCCTTTTCCAGTTCGGGTCGGGCCTCGAACTTGGACTTGATCCAGTATTCCACGGCCTTCACGTCGTGGTTGGTGGTCTTCTCGATGTCCTTGATGGCGCTCGCGTCGGCCTCGGAGAAGTTCTTCACCAGGCCCAGCAGGTAGGCGCGCGCGCCGGTGGACAGTGGCTTGAACTCCGCAAATCCCGCGTCCGACAGCGCGATGAACCAGGCCACCTCCACCTGCACGCGGCGGTGCATGTAGCCGTGCTCGCTCATGATGGGACGCAGGGCGGAGAGTTTGGCGGCGTAGCGGCCGTCAAGGGGCGACAGGGCGGTGATGGTGGACAGGCTCATGGGCCGTCATTGTAGGTGGGCGCCTGGAATGCCGAAGGGCCGCGGCCGGCCGGCGCGCTCGCCCCTAGAATCGCGCTCACCCGACCAACCCCATTCCCCCAGCCGCTGCACACCACCATGAAACTGATCGGATCGAATACGAGCCCCTACGTGCGCAAGGTGCGCGTGGTGCTGGCCGAGAAAAAGCTGGATTACCAGTTCGTCGAGGAGAACGTGTGGGCCGACGACACGGCCATCAGCACGTCCAACCCGCTGGGCAAGGTGCCCTGCCTGATCATGGAGGGCGGTGAGGCGGTGTTCGATTCGCGCGTGATCGTGGAATACCTGGACACGCTGTCCCCCGTGGGCAAGCTCATTCCCGCCCTGGGGCGCGAGCGCGCCGAGGTCAAGACCTGGGAGGCGCTGGCCGACGGCCTGCTGGACGCCGCCATCCTCGCGCGCCTGGAGGCCACCTGGGCCGGCCGTCAGGACGGTGAGCGCAGCCAGGCGTGGATCGACCGGCAGCTCGCCAAGGCGCGCGCCAGCCTGCAGTCCATGAGCAAGGGGCTGGGCGACAAGCCTTATTGCAGCGGCATCCACCCTACGCTGTCGGACATTGCCGTCGGCAGCGCGCTCGGGTGGCTGGAGTTCCGGTTTCCTGACATCGCCTGGCGCACGGACCACCCCAACCTGGCCCGCCTGATGGACAAGCTGATGCAGCGCCAGAGTTTCATCGACACCCAGCCGCGCTGAACCGCCGACCCGCTGGGCCTAAAGAAAAAGCGCGCCTTCCGTGAGGAAGTGCGCGCTTTTTGCTGCGGAATAAAAAAAGTTGCGAAGCGCCCCGAAACGAATGAAGAGAGGGAGGGAGGAGAAGCGCCCCAGGGTTGCAGCCAGGCCGGGCCTGGAAGGCTTCGCAACGTTAAAAACGGTTAACAGATCACGCCGCGATGGACTCGCGGCCGCGGTTAGCTCCTAGAGTGGGGGGGATGATAAAAAGTTCCAGATCTCACCCATAAAAAATTCAAAAAATTTTCACCAAGCCTCAACGCGGCGCCGCCAGTTGCTGCTCGATGGCCTGGATCAGCGCTTTGCTGTGGGGTTCCACCGAACTTCCGTAGCTTCCCACCACCTTGCCCGAACGGCTGACCAGGTACTTGTGGAAGTTCCAGCGTGGCGCCTGGCCCGCGGACGCTGCGGCGAGCTGGCGGTACAGCGGCAGAGCTTCGCTGCCCTTCACGTGGCTCTTGGCAAACATCGGGAAGCGCACGCCAAACGTGTTTTCGCAGAACTGGGCGATCTCGGTGTTACTGCCGGTTTCTTGTGCAAAGTCGTTCGACGGAAAGCCCAGCACCACCAGCCCTTGGTCGCGGTAGCGCGCGTACAGCTCTTCCAGGCCCTGGTATTGGCCGGTAAAGCCGCAGTAGCTGGCCGTGTTGACCACCAGCAGCACCTTGCCGGCGTATTGGCACAAGGCCTGCGGCGCCTCGTCCTGCAGGCGCGGCACGGTGTGCTGCAGCAGAGCGGGGCAGGCCTGGGCATCTACTGCGGGAGTCGCCGCAACATCCGCCGCCTGGGCGGCGGGGCCCAGCAGCGTGGCGCATAGGAGCAGCGGCAAGGTCAGGCGTGGCATGGTGCAGGGATGGCGGGGAGGGCAAAAGCCCGTACACGCCGCCATTGCACCATGTCTGCAGGCGGCGAAAAAGTTTTTGGCTATCGACCATGCTGAAAGCATGGGTTTCGCCTTGTTGTGATCTGACCGCCCTCGGTGCCGCGTAATTGCTATTAAAAATATAGCTTCTAGCGCTTGCTGTCAAAGCGCTGGAGCCCTAAAACATGCTAGGGCCTGTTCACACTATTTTTGCCAGTGCGAATGGCGTGAAAACCGCGCCAATCTAGGCGCGTGACGACGCCAAGGCCGGGGCCTTGGCTAGGAGGGCAACGACGAATGGCGCGGTTCTCACTCCGTTCCCTCCGGGTTGCGATCAAAAAGGGCCATTCGCGGCGTTGCCAAGCCTCGCTGGGGTAGCACCCCAGCTTCGTTTGGCGCCTTGCGCCTGGCCCTTTTTGATCGCAACGCATCTGGCAAAAATAGTGTGAACAGGCCCTAGACCCTAGCTGGGTACCCGCGCCTCGCCTGCCTGCGCCTCGCGCGCATGGGGACGACGCAGTACCCGGTGGCGCAGCCATTGCTCGAAATCGTCCACATAGGTGAACACCGCCGGCACCACCAGCAGGCTGAGCACCGTGGAGGTGATGAGGCCGCCGATCACGGCCACGGCCATGGGGGAGCGGAAGCTCATGTCCGCGCCGCCCAGCGCCAGGGCAATGGGCATCATGCCGGCGCCCATGGCCAGCGTGGTCATGATGATGGGGCGCGCGCGCTTGTGGCAGGCGTCCAGCAGCGCGTCCATGCGGCTCATGCCGTGGCGCCGCGCCACGATGGCGTATTCCACGAGCAGGATGGAGTTCTTCGTGGCGATGCCCATGAGCATGATGAGCCCGATGAGCGACGGCATGGAGAAGCTCTTGCCGGCCAGCAGCAGCGCGACGAACGCCCCGCCCAGCGACAGCGGCAGCGCCGCGAGGATGGTGACCGGCTGCAGGAAGTCCTTGAACAGCAGCACCAGCACGATATAGATGCACACCACGCCGGTGAGCATGGCCAGGCCGAAGCTGGCGAACAGCTCGCCCATCATCTCGGCGTCGCCCACGTCGATCAGGCGCACGCTGGCGGGCAGGCCCCGTACGGCGGGCAGCTGGCGCACGGCCTCGGTCACCTCGCCCAGGCCGCGCTCGCCCAGCTCGATCTCGAAGTTCACGTTGCGCGAGCGGTCGTAGCGGCTGATGACCGCGGGGCCGCCGGCCAGCGACAGCTCGGCCACCTCGCCCAGGCGCACCGGGCCGTGCGCGCCGGGCAGCGTGAGGCGCTCCAGCACCGACAGGTCTTCGCGCGCAGCATCCTCCAGGCGCACGACGATGGGCACCTGCCGCTGCGCCAGGTTGAGCTTGGGCAGGTACTGGTCGTAGTCGCCCACGGTGGCCACGCGCAGCGTCTCGGCGATGGCGCTGCTGGTGACCCCCAGGTCGGCGGCGCGGGCGAAGTCGGGTCGCACGGCGATCTCCGGGCGCACCAGGCTGGCCGTGGAGCTCACGCCGCCAATGCCCGCGATGGTGCGGATGTCCCGCTCCACCGCGCGGGCGGCGGCCGCGAGCGCCTGCGGGTCTTCGCTGGCCAGCGCCAGGATGTACTTGTCGTTGGAGCCGCCCAGGCCCACCTTCACGCGCACGCCGGGCAGCTCTTGCATGGCGGCGCGCAGGCGCTGCTCGATCTCCTGCTTGCGCGGGCGCTCGCCCCGCGGCGTCATGCGCAGCGTGAGCGTGGCCTTGCGCGGGTCGCCCGCGCCCGCGCCGGCGAACGGGTCGGCCCCGGCCGAGCCGCCGCCGATCGTGGTGTAGATGCTCTCCACATGGCCCACGCCCATGGCGCGCTCGGTGGCCAGGGCCACCACGGCGCGCGTGTCGGCCAGCTTGGCGCCGGGCGGCAGCTCCAGCGTGACCTGGGTCTGGGCGTTGTCGTCCGCCGGGATGAAACCCGAGGGCAGCAGCGGGATCAGCGCCAGCGAGCCCACGAAGAACAGCAGCGCGCCCAGTAGCGTGAGGACGCGGTGCTTCAGGCACCAGTGCGAGGCACGCATGTACGCGGCCAGCCAGCGCGGCTCCTTCTCGTGGTCCACCATGGGCTTCATGATGTAGGCGGCCATCATCGGCGTGAGCAGGCGCGCCACGACCAGCGAGGCGAACACCGCCAGCGCCGCCGTCCAGCCGAACTGCTTGAAGAACCGCCCGGCGATGCCGCTCATGAACGCGGTGGGCAGGAACACGGCGATCAGCGTGAAGGTGGTGGCGATCACGGCCAGGCCGATCTCGTCGGCGGCCTCCATGGCCGCCTGGTACGGCGTCTTGCCCATGCGCAGGTGGCGCACGATGTTCTCCACCTCCACGATGGCATCGTCCACCAGGATGCCCACCACCAGCGACAGCGCCAGCAGCGTGATGATGTTGATGGAAAAGCCCAGCAGGTGCATGCCGATGAAGGCCGGTATCACCGACAGCGGCAGCGCCACGGCGGACACGATGGTGGCGCGCCAGTCGCGCAGGAACAGCCACACCACCACCACCGCGAGGATGGCGCCCTCGTACAGCAGCTTCATCGAGCTGTCGTACTCGTCCTGTGCGATGTCCACGAAATCCACCGTGCGCGTGAGCTGCAGGTGCGGGTGCTCGGCCATCAACTGGTCCAGCGCGCGCTGCACGCCCGCGCCCACCTCCACCTCGCTGGCGCCGCGGCTGCGCGAGACCTCGAAGCCGATGACCGGTTTGTCGCCCAGCAGCGCGGCGGTGCGTGGCTCGGCCACGGTGTCGGTCACGGTGGCCACCTGGTCCAGGCGGACATGGCGGCCGCCGGACAGCGCGATCTCCAGCGCCGCGATCTCCTGCGCCGTCTGCACCGTGGCCAGCGTGCGCAGCGGCTGCTCGGCCCCGCCCAGCTCGGCGCGGCCGCCCGCGCTTTCCACCTGCACCTGGCGCAGCTGGCGCGAGACTTCGGCCGCGGTGGCGCCCAGCGCCTGCAGCTTGAGCGGGTCCAGCGCCACGCGCACCTCGCGCGCCACGCCGCCCACGCGGTTGACCGCGCCCACGCCGGGCACGGCCAGCAGCCGGCGCGTGAGGGTGTCGTCCACGAACCAGGACAGCGCCTCGTCGTCCAGCTGGTTCGAGGCGATGGCGAATGCCAGGATGGGCTGGCTGGACAGTTCCAGCTTGGTGATGATGGGGTCGCGCAGGTCCGCGGGCAAGTCCGAGCGCACGCGCGAGACGGCCGAGCGCACGTCGTCCACCGCCTCCTGCACGGGTTTTTCAAGCTGGAACTCGGCCGCGATGGTGGCTGTGCCGTCGGTCAGCGTGGAGGTGATGTGCTTGAGCCCCTGGGTGGTGGCGATGGCGTTCTCGATCTTGCGCGCCACGTCGCTCTCCAGCTGCCCCGGCGCGGCGCCGGGCAGGGAGGCCGTGACCATGACCACGGGCAGGTCCATGTCGGGAAAGTTCTGCACCTTCATGGACCGGAAGGCCAGCAGTCCGGCCAGCGTGAGCAGCACGAACAGCATGGCCGCCGGGATGGGGTTGCGGATCGACCAGGCGGAGAGGTTCATGGTCGCTCCTTATTTGCTAGCTGCTTGCGCTTGAGGGACGGGCGCTGCAGCCTCTTTTGGTGCTGGATCTGCGGCAGGCGCAGCCTGCACGCGCACCAAGTCGCCGTCGTTCAGGAAGGCGCCGCCGCGCGCCACGATGCGCGCCTGGGGCGCCAGGCCCGAGGTGATGGCCACGCGCTCGCCGCTGCGCGCACCGGTCTGCACGCGGTGCATGGCCACGCGCGAGTCCGTGCCTACCTCGAACACGTGCGAGAAGCCGTCGCGCACCACCACGGCCGACAGGGGCACCAGCAGCGCGTCGCGCTCGCCCAGCAGGAACTCGCCGCGCGCGAACATGCCCGCCCTTATCTCGGGGTGCGCCGGCAGGTCCACGTACACCAGCGCATTGCGCGTCTGCGGGTCCACCGTCGGGGCCAGCATGCGCACCGTGCCTTCCACCTGCGCGCCGCTGGCGGCCGTCACCACCGCCTTGGCACCGGGACGGATGCGGGGCAGCTCGCTGGAGGTGACCTCCGCGCGCCACTCCAGCCGGCCCTTGCGCACCATGCGAAACAGCTCGGTGCCTGCACCCACCACCGCGCCCACGGTGGCCGTGCGCGCGGAGATCACGCCACTGTCGGGCGCCAATACCTGGGTGTGTTTCAGGCGCAGCTGCTGGGCGTTGAGCGCCGCCTGTGCCGCCGCCACGCGGGCCTGTGCAGTCTGCGCGCCGGTGGCGTATTGCTGGATCTGCTGCTGGCTCAGCGCACCCGAGGCGCTCAGGGTGTTGGCGCGGTCGGCGTTGGCCTGCGCCTCGGCCTGGGCGGCGCGGGCCTCCAGCAGGCTGGCGCGGGCCTGGGCCACGTCGGCCTCGATGGTCTCGGGCGCGAAGGTGGCCAGCACCTGGCCGGCGCGCACCGTGTCGCCCACGTTCACGCGCACGTCGGTCAGCCGCAGGCCGCTCACCTCGGCGCCAATGCTGGCCTCCTGCCACGCGGCCACGTTGCCGTTGGCCGGCAGGCGCTGGGTCACGTTGCCGCGCTGCGGCTGGGTGGTGGCCACGGTGAGGGCGGGGCGCGGCCCCTCGGCCTGTGCGGAGTCCTCGGCATGGGTGGGGCCGCTGCCCAGCAGGACGGCGGTGGTCGCGGCAAGCCCCAGCAAAGCCAGGGCGATCAGGGTGCGGGTCGGTGTCAGGCGCGGCATGGCGGTCGAAAAGGATTTAGTGCGAAGAAGAAGGGGGGGTGGTGGCCGCCTGCGTGGAAGTCTGGGCCGCCGGCGCGTCGACCTCGGGCGTCCAGCCGCCGCCGGCCGCGCGGTACAGCGCCACCCAGGCGGCCATGCGCTCTTGCTCCAGCGCGACCACGGCGGTGTCCGAGGCGAGGGCGGTGCGGCGGGCGTCCTCCAGTTCCACCAGGCTCGCCAGGCCAGCGCGCCAGCGCTCCTGCGTGGCGGTGAAGGAGCGGCGGTAGTCCTCGGCGGCGCGCCGGGCGTCGGTGCTGCGGCGCGCGGTGCTGTCCAGCCGCGCCAGGGCCTGCTCCACCTCGCTCACGGCCTGGCGCACCTGCGCGCGGTAGGCCTGCGCGGCGCTGTCGTAGCGCGCACGGGCGGCATCCACCTGCGCGGCGCGGCGACCGCCGTCGAACAGCGGCAGCGTGACGGCCAGCGGGCCGATGGACCAGGTGTTGCTGGTGGCCTGCACCCCCGCGGTGCGCACCAACCCGCGGCCAATGGTGCCGCTGAGCGTGAGGCGCGGGTAGCGCTGCGCCTGGGCGTCGCCCACCTCGGCACTGGCGGCCGCCACCTCGCGCTCGGCGGCGTAGACGTCGGGCCGCTGCGCCAGCGTCTGCGCGGGCAGGCCGTCGATGCTGAACAGCTGCTCGGGCGGGTGCAGCGGCGGCGCGGCAGCCAGCTGCGTGCGCAGCAGGGGCTCGTCGCGCCCGGTGAGGGCCACCAGTGTCTTGACGATCACCTCGCACTGCAGGCGCTGCTGCTCGGCGCGCACCGCGCTGTCGGCCTGGCTGGCCGTGGCCAGCGCGGCAGTGGCGGGGGCGGTGAAGCCGGCGCGTTCGCTCTCGCGCGTGAGGCGGGCCGTTTCGCCGCGCGAGCGCGCATCCGCCTGCGCCACTTGCAACTGGCGCGCGCAGTGGTGCCAATTGCTGTACTGCAGAGCCGTCTCGGCCGCCACGGAAACGCGGGCCTCGTGCCACTGCGCCTGCGCACCGGCCAGGCGCTCGCGCGCGGCGTCCGCCACGGCGGCGTTGCGGCCGAACAGGTCGATCTCCCAGCCGGCCTGCAGCCCCGCCTGCGCGGTGGTGGCCACGCCGCGCACCTGCTCGTTGAAGCCGCGGCTGGCGCTGGCCTGCGCGTCCAGGCTGGGCAGCAGCGCCGCGCGTGCGGCCGTCTGCTGCGCGCGGGCCTGTGCCAGACGGGCGCCGGCCTCGGCCACCGTGGGGCTGAGGGCCTGTGCGTCCACGATCAGCGCGCCCAGCAGCGGGTCGCTGTGGCGCTGCCACCAGTCGGCCAGATCGGCCACGCTGCCTTGGTGGGGCAGCGGTGCGTGCCAGGCGGCGGGTGCGGGTGCCTGCACGGCCGCGGGCGGGCCTTGCACGGCGCAGGCGGCCAGTGCCAGGGGCAGGGTGGAAAGCGCAAGGCGCTGGAGGACGGGGCGCTTCATGGTGCGGTAGACCTGCGGGCGGTGCGCCGGCGGGGGGTGGAAGAGGTCGAAGGGGAGGGCGAGGCCGGGGCCGAAGGGGCGGCAGGCTGAGAGCGCGTGCGCCGGCGCCGCTCGGTGGCCACCATGGCCATGGCGTAGTCGGCCAGGCGTTCCGCCCACTGGTCCACGGCCGCCGGGGATGCGAGCAGCTGTGGCTGCATGGCGCACACCACTTCCTGATGGCTCCACAGCTGAAAGGCCAGTCCGGTGACGGTGAGCGTGAGGCGGTGCAGGTCGTCGTCGGCCTGCGGCAGCCCCAGGTGCCGGCACAGCAGCGCGGCCATGGCCTCGTTGGGTGCGCGCACGTCTTTTTCCAGCTCGATCTGCCACTGCGCCGTGGGCTCCAGCATTTCACGGATGTGCAGCCGCACTACCTGGCGTGCCATCTCGCCGTCGTGCAGCGGCCCCAGCGCGCCCTGGTAGAAGCAGTGCAGCGCGGCGCGCAGGGACAGGCCGGGGCGCATGAAGTCGGGCACCAGCGATTGCAGCGAGCCGAAGGGCGCGGAAAACAGCGCCGCGTACAGCGCGGCCTTGTCGCCGAAGTAGTAGCTCACCGAGGCCACGTTGACCTGGGCCTCGGCGGCGATCGCGCGGATTGAGGTCTTGGCGTAGCCCTGTTCGGAAAACAGTTTGAGCGCCGCCATCAGCAGCCGGGTGCGCGCCGGCGGCGGGCTGTCGCCGGGGGCGCCGGGGCGGGGGGGGCGAGAGGGGGGCGGGCCTCGTCATCGCGGCGCATTAGACCGCGATGAATCAAACGTTTGTTTGATTTTTACGGGGCGCTACATCTGCGCACGAATGGAAATTCCATGTATCAAAAGTGCCCCTTGCGCTTTATGGGTAAGCGCTAATAGCTATGAAAAATATAGCTAAATGCCGTAGCCGACTCAGCCGAACACGGCGCGCCACAGCGCGCGCACGGCGCCTTGCTCGGCGGCCAGCGTCTCGGGCGGCACGCGGGTGGGCTCTTCGTTGAGCCGCGCGCGGTGCTGCACGTGGCGCAGCGTGCGGTAGGCGTCGGCGGCGGCGCGGCCCACGCCCGCAGGCAACAGGCCGGCGGCCTCGGCGCGCTGCAGCAGCGCGATGTTGCCCACGTTGCCCTGCAGCTCGGGGTGCGCCGCGGAGTGCGCCAGCACCAGGTACTGCACGGCGAACTCGGCATCCACCATGCCGCCGGGGCTGTGCTTCACGTCGAACTGGTCCGCAGGCGCCGGGTGGGCGCTGCGCACGCGCTCGCGCATGGCGACGATCTCGCTGCGCAGCGCGGCGGCATCCCGCGGCGCGGTGATCACGGCCTGGCGCACGGCGTCGAAGCGCGCGTGCAGGCCTTCGCTGCCCATCACGAAACGCGCGCGCGTCATGGCCTGGTGCTCCCAGGTCCAGGCGGTGTTGCTGCCGCGCTGCTGCTGGTAGTCGGCATAGGCCTGGAAGCTGGTCACCAGCAGGCCCGAATTGCCGTTGGGCCGCAGGGCGGTGTCGATCTCGAACAGGTCGCCCTCGCCGGTCTTCACGGTGAGCCAGTTGATGAGCTTGCGCGCGAAGGCGGCGTAGACCTCGGGGGCACGCTCGTCGTCGTCGTCGAACACGAAGACGATGTCCAGGTCGCTGCCGTAGCCCAGTTCCTTGCCCCCCAGCTTGCCGTAGCCAATGATGGCGAACTGCGGCTGCTCACGGTGGCGGTTGCGCAGCCGGCCCCAGCACCACTCGGCCGTGACGCGCAGCACGCTGTCGGCCAGCGCGGACAGGTCGTCCGCCACCTGCTCCACGGTGATGCGCCGCTCCACGTCGCGCGCCAGCGTGCGGAAGGTCTCGGCATGGTGGGCGCGGCGCAGCAGGTCGAGCAGGTTCTCGTCGTCGTCCTCACCCGTGGACTGCAGCGCGGCCAGGCGCAGTCCCAGTTCGCGTTCGAAGTCGGCGGGCACGAAGCGCTCGGACAGCAGGGCGTCGCCCGCCAGCTCGTCGATCACCCCGGGGTGCTGCAGCATGTAGCGCGCGGGCCACTTGGCCGCGCCCAGCAGGTGCAGCAGATGCTCGTGCACCGAGGGGCGCTCCAGCAGCAGCGCCAGGTAGCTCTCGCGGCGCAGCAGTGGCTCCAGCCAGCCCACCAGGCGCACCGCGGCGTCCTCGTTGACCTGGCCCTCGGCCAGCCAGCGCCCGGTGCGTTGCACGATGCGAAACAGCCGTGCGCGCGCCTCATCGCGCAGCCCCTGCACGCGCGGATGGGTGCGCCACTCGGCCACGCGCTCGCGCACCTTGGCGGGCAGTTGCTCCAGCAGCGCCTCCAGGTCGGGGGCGGGCGACGCAGCCGCTGCGGCGCGCGGGCCGCCGCATCCGCCATTGCTGCATTGCTTGTGGCCCGTGCCGCCGAGCAGGATGTCGAACTCCTGGGCCACCAGTTCGCGGTGCGTGTCCAGCGCGCGCAGGAAGTCGCAGCAGTTCAGGCCCAGGGTGCGTGCGATCCAGGCCAGATCATCGTCGCGCGTGGGCAGCACATGGGTCTGCTGGTCGTCCAGGTACTGGATGCGGTGCTCCACGCGGCGCAGGAAGGTATAGGCGGCCGCCAGCTGCTCGGCCGTCTCCTGCGGCATGAGGCCGGCACGGGCCAGGCGTTCCAGGGCCTCCAGCGTGGGACGGCAGCGCAGTTCGGGGAACTGGCCGCCGCGCACCACCTGCAGCAGTTGCACGGTGAACTCGATCTCGCGGATGCCGCCGCGCGAGAGCTTCACGTCATTGGCGCGCTCGGGGTGGCCGGCGCTGCGCTTGGCGGCATGGTCGCGGATCTGGCGGTGCAGCGAACGCAGTGCATCGAACACGCTGTAGTCCAGGTAGCGGCGGAAGACGAAGGGCAGCACCACGCCGCGCAGCGCCTGCACGTTCGGCATGCCCAGGCAGTCCAGCGGCGCCACCACGCGGCTCTTGAGCCAGGCAAAGCGTTCCCATTCGCGGCCATGCACCAGCAGGTATTCCTCCAGCGACGCCAGCGACACGGCTGGTGGCCCCGAGTTGCCGTGCGGGCGCAGGGCCAGGTCCACGCGGAACACGAAGCCGTGCTCGGTGGTGTCGCCCAGCAGGCTGTAGATGGCCTTGACCGCGCGGGCGAAGTATTCGTGGTTGGAGAGCTTGCCGCGCCCGTCGGGCTGGCCGGCGGTTTCGCCCTCGTGTTCGTAGACGTAGATCAGGTCGATGTCGCTGGAGACGTTCAGCTCGCGCGCGCCGAGCTTGCCCATGCCCACGATCCACAGCTGCACGGGCTGGCCCTGGGGCCCCAGCGGCGCGCCGTGGCGCGCGTCCAGCTCGGCGCGGGCGTGCCGGCAGGCGCGGTCCAGTGCCAACTCTGCCAGCCGGGTCACGGCCAGGGTGATGTCGGACAGCGGTGCGGCCTGGTCGCAGTCCAGCGTGATCAGCCGCTCCATCACCAGTTGGCGCAGGATGCGCAGCGCCGCGCCCAGGTCGTGGCCGCGCGCCAGCAGGGCGTCGCAGGCCTGGGCCATGGTCTCGCGGGTGGGCACGCCCGGGGGCAGCAGCGCCAGCTCGGCCTGGTAACGGCGGTGCAGGCGCTGGTGGAAGCGCGAGTATTCCGACGGCGGGCTGCCGGCGGTCACGGGATCAGTCGAAGGCATCTGCATGGCAAGGGCTGCTCGGTGCGCTCGCGGGCCACGCCGGGGCGCGGCCGTACATAACGACACCGTGGGGTGCTGAACCCTCAGGGGATGTGCGGGTCATAATTCCTGCCATCGTTTCGCCCGCCATGACAGAGTCTCCGCCCCATCCCTCCCGCCTTCTCAAACTCGTGGCGGGCTGTGCGCGATGGGGATTGGTCGCCTTGGTGACCTTCTGGTTGCTGCTGGCGGCCGCCTGGGGGGGGCTGCATGGCTGGATTGTGCCGCGTATCGGGGACTTCCGTCCGCAGCTGGAACAGCAGGCCCAACGCGCACTGGGGGTACCTGTGCGCATCCATTCCATCAGCGCGCGCAGCGAGGGGCTGATCCCCTCGGTGGAGCTGAAGGACGTGGCCCTGCTGGACGCCCAGGGGCGCGAGGCGCTGCGCCTGCCGCGCGTGGTGGTGGCGCTGTCGCCGCGCTCGCTGCTGCGCTTTGGGTTCGAGCAGATCTATATCGAAGGCCCCGAGCTGGACATGCGCCGTGAGCGCGACGGGCGCATCGTTATCGCGGGCCTGGCCTTCCGCGACAGCGCCGAGGGCGACAGTGCGGCGGCCGACTGGCTGTTCTCCCAGGCCGAGGTGGCGATTCGCGCCGGCACGCTGCGCTGGACCGACGAGCAGCGTAGCGCCGAGCCGCTGGCGCTCACCGAGGTGAGCGTGGTGCTGCGCAACAGCGCGCGCCGCCACCAGGTGCGCCTGGACGCCACGCCGCCCGCCGAATGGGGCGCACCCTTTACCTTGCGCGGCCAGTTCCGCCAGCCGCTGCTGTCCACGCACAGCGGCGACTGGCAGCGCTGGAGCGGCGAGCTGTTCGCCCACTTCCCGCGCGTGGACGTGTCGCGCCTGCACCGGCATGCCGATCTGGAGGGGCTGCAGGTCGCGCAGGGCCGGGGCGCCGTGCGCGCGTGGGTGGATGTGCAGCGCGGCCAGATCGGCGGCGGCACGGTGGACATGGCACTCGACGAGGTCAACGCTACCCTGGGCAAGAACCTGCGCCCACTGGCGCTGCGCACAGTGACGGGGCGGGTGGGCGGTCGCTGGCTGGACGACGGCTTTGAGCTGTCCACCCAGAATCTGCAGTTCGTGGCCGACGATGGCCTGCGCTGGCCCGGCGGCAATCTGGCGCTGCGCCACAGCGGACAGGGCCAGGCAGGCCGAGAGCGTGGCGAACTGCAGGCCGACCGGCTGGACCTGGCTGCCCTGGCGCAGATCGCGAGCCGGCTGCCGCTGGGCGACACCGTGCACGGCGCGGTGCGCGACTATGCGCCGCGTGGTCTGGTGGAGCAGTTGCGGGCCGAATGGCAAGGGCCGCTGGCGCAGCCGCAGAAGTACCAGGTTCGCGGCAAGGTCGCAGGGTTGGCGCTGGCGGCGGACGACGCCGTGCCTACCGTCGCCGGCCTCAGTGGTGCGCAGGTGTCTTTCGATCTCACCCAGGCGGGTGGGCAGGCCGAGTTGGCCATGGCCGACGGGACGCTGCGCCTGCCCGGCGTGTTTGAGGAGCCCGTGGTGCCCGTGCAGCGGCTGGAAGCGGGGGTGCGCTGGCAGATCGAGGGCGAGCGCATCGCGGTCCAGACCAGCCAGCTGCGCTTTGCCAATGCGGACGCCCAGGGCGAGGCGCGGCTGAGCTGGCACACGGGCGACCCTGCGGCGTCGCCTGCGCGCGCGCGCTTTCCGGGGGTGCTGGACCTGTCGGGCACGCTGTCGCGGGCCGATGGCACGCGCGTGCATCGCTACCTGCCGCTCACCGTGCCAGCGGAGTCGCGGCACTATGTGCGCGACGCCATCCTCGCGGGGACCGCCAGCCAGGTGCAGTTCCGCGTGAAGGGCGATCTGCACGACTTTCCCTATGGCCATGTTCCGCGCGAGGGCGAATTCCACATCGCAGCGCGTGTCAAGGACGTGACGTACGGCTACGTGCCACCGGCGCTGTTGCACGCGGGCGACCGGCCCTGGCCGGCTCTCACGGCGCTGTCGGGGGAGCTGGTGTTTGATCGCGCGGGCATGGAAGTGCGCAACGCCACGGGGCGCTTTGCCGGGTATCCCGCGCTGCGGGTGCAGAAAGTGAACGCGAAGATCGCGGACCTGCAGCACACCGAAGTGGTGGTCGGGGCCGACGTGCGCGGCCCGCTGCCCGACATGCTGGCGCTGGTGAGCGCCTCGCCTATCTCCCGGCTTACGCAGGGGGCGCTGGACCGGGCAGCCGCCACCGGCGTGGCCGAACTGCAGCTGGGCCTGACGCTGCCCATCAGCCGTATCAACCAGTCCACCGTGCGCGGCAGCGTCACCCTGGCGGGCAACGACGTGCACTTTGTGCCCGAGGCGCCCCTGGTGAACGCGGCCCGGGGCGTGGTGCAGTTCAGCCAGAGCGGTTTCACGCTGGTTGGCGTGCAGGGACGCGCCCTGGGGGGCGAGGTACGGCTGGAAGGCGGCATGAATGCGGCGCCGGCGGGGGCTGGAGAGTCCTCGGTGCGCGTGCGTGCGCGCGGCACAGCCACCGCCCAGGGTCTGCGCGAGGCACAGCAGCTGGGCCTGGTGTCGCGGCTGGTGCGCGGCGCCAGTGGCAGCGCCGCCTACACGGTGGCCGTGGGGGTGCGGCGGGGAGTGGCCGAACTGCAGGTGGCCAGCGACCTCGTCGGTCTTTCGCTGACGGCGCCCGCGCCACTGGGCAAGGCAGCGCAGGCCCCGTTGCCCGTGCGCTTCGAGAACCGCTTGACGCCCGAGGCCGCAGCCTCGGATACCGCGCCCTTGCAGGACGAATTGACGCTGGAGTTGGGCGACGTGGGCAGGCTCAACTACCTGCGCGCACTGGACGGGCCGCAGGCGCGCGTGCTGCGCGGCGCGCTCGCCATCGGCGTGCCGCCGGCGCAGATGCCCGCGCCTCCCCCCCAGGGTGTCGCGGCACACGCCGTGTTGGGTGCGCTGGACGTGGATGCGTGGACGGCGCTGTTGCAAGAGCCCTCGGCACCGTCAGCACAGGCACAGGCAGTAGTACCGGCACCCGTGCCCTCCGGGGAGGCGCTGACCACCGATTACCTGCCCACCAGCCTGGCCGTGCGTGCCGCCACGCTTACGCTGCATGGGCGCACGCTGCACGACGTGGTGGTGGGCGCGTCGCGGCAGGGCGCCGTGTGGCGCGCCAACGTGGATGCCGATGAGCTGGACGGGTACCTGGAGTACCGCCCTGCCGGCGCGTCCGCGCCGCGTGCCGATGCGGCCCAGGGGCTGCTGCACGCCCGGCTGGCGCGGCTGGCCATTCCGCAGATGGCCGAGACGCAGGTCAACGCGCTGCTCGATGCGCGCGAACCGGGCACGCTGCCGGCGCTGGACATCGTGGTGGAGGATTTCGAGTTGCGCGGACGGCGCCTGGGGCGCATCGAGATCGAGGCGCGCAACCGCGGCACGGAGGGCGGCCAGCGCGAGTGGCGCCTGTCCAAGTTCAATCTGACCGCCCCCGAGGCCGTGCTGACCTCGCAGGGCCACTGGGCGCTGGTGGGCAGCGGGGAGCAGGCGCAACGGCGCACGGTGATGGACTTCGAGCTGGACATCCGCGATTGCGGCGCCTTGCTGGCACGCTTTGGCATGGATGGCGTGGTGCGCCACGGCAAGGGACGCATCGGGGGCCAGGTGGGTTGGCTGGGCTCGCCGTTGTCACCCGACTACCGCACCATGAGCGGCCAGATAAATGTGAACGTGGAGGCAGGCCAGTTCCTCCAGGCCGACCCGGGACTGGCCAAGCTGCTGAGCGTGTTGAGCCTGCAATCCCTGCCGCGGCGCTTCGCGCTGGACTTCCGCGACGTGTTCAGCGAAGGCTTCGCATTCGACTTCGTGCGTGGCGACATGCGCATCGAAAACGGTGTGGCCACCACCAACAATCTGCAGATGAAGGGCGTGAATGCCGCCGTGCTCATGGAAGGCAGCGCCGACATCGAACGCGAGACGCAGGACCTGCACGTGGTGGTCGTGCCCGAAATCAACGCCATGACGGCTTCCCTCGTGGCCACGGCGATCAACCCCGTCATTGGCCTGGGCAGTTTCCTCGCGCAGGTTTTCCTGCGCGGCCCGCTGATCCAGGCCGCCACGCAGGAATTCCGCATCGACGGCACCTGGTCAGAACCGCGTGTGGATCGCATCCAGCGCCGCAAGAGCGCTGCGCCGGAAGGCGCAGCGAGCCCTACCGTTCCACCGGCATCAGGAGACAAACCATGAAAGTCGCAGCCTTGCAACTGGTCTCGGGCATCGCGCTGCAGGCCAACCTGGCGCAGGCGCGCCATCTGCTGGAGCAGGCGGCGCAGGCGGGCGCGGAGCTGGCGGTGCTGCCCGAGTATTTCTGCGCCATGGGCTTGGCCGATGCGGACAAGCTGGCGCTGCGCGAGACCATGGGCGACGGCGTGGTCCAGCGGTTTCTGGCGCAAGCGGCGCGCGAGCTGGGCCTGTGGGTGGTGGGCGGCACGCTGCCGCTGGTGTGCGACAGCGAAGAGCGCGTGCACAACACCACGCTGGTGTTCTCGCCCGCGGGCGACTGCGTGGCGCGTTACGACAAGATCCACCTGTTCCGCTTCGACAACGGCACTGAATGCTTCGATGAGGCGCGCGTGATCCAGGCCGGGCGCGAGAGCGTGCGCTTTGCCTTGCCGGCGCGGGATGGCAACGTGTGGCGCGTGGGGTTGTCGGTGTGCTACGACCTGCGCTTCCCCGAGCTGTACCGCCAGCACGCGCGCGCGGGTGCCGACCTGCTGCTGGTGCCCAGCGCCTTCACCTACACCACCGGCCGGGCCCACTGGGAGGTGCTGCTGCGTGCGCGCGCCGTGGAGAACCTGGCCTATGTGCTGGCGCCGGCGCAGGGCGGAACGCACGAGAACGGCCGGCGCACCTGGGGCCACAGCATGCTGGTGGACCCCTGGGGCAGCGTGCTGGCCCAGCAGCCCGAGGGCGCGGGCGTGGTCCTGGGTACGCTGGATGCGGCGCATCTGCGCCAGGTGCGCCGCCAGCTGCCGGCGCTTGAGCATTGCGTGCTCTGATGGGCGGCACCGTGGAGCACGGCGGACCGGCGGGCGGACGGGACAGGGGTGCTGCGGGCCCGCAGCAGGGCCCGCAGTCGCTGCTGCCCCCTTCGGCGCCAGAAGACGGGCTCCAGGACAAGGTACCCCGCCGGTGGCGCCGCTGGGTGGGTGCGTGGCGGCGCTGGTCCCTGTGGACGCTGCTGGTGGCGCTGGTGGCGGGCATGCTGGTCACCCAGGTATGGCTGGCTGGCCGCTACGAGGCCAGCCAGGTGCAAAGCCGCCTGGAACGCGACACTGCCGACGCCGTGGCCGACATCCGCAACGCCTTCGCGCACAACCTGCAGAACCTGCAGGCGCTGCAGGCGGGCGACCCCGACCTGGCCACGTGGGAGGCGCGCGCTGCCGAGCTGCTGAGCACGCGCCGCGAGCTGGTGCGCATCGAATGGCGGGACACGCAGCTGCTGCTGCGCGCACATGCGGAGTCGCCCTATCGCCCCCTGCCGTGGGACGCCACCACGCGCAGCGGCACGCATTCGGAGACCATGCTGGCCTGTACCAACGCCCGGCGCATCACCGGCCCGTCGTACTCCAGCAGCTATTTCCAGCCCCTGCCCGACGGCATGGGCGCCGAGATGATGGAGGTCTGCCTGCCGTTGATCCAGGACGGACGCGTGCGCGGCTTCCTGGTGGCCACCTACGCGCTGCAGACCGTGCTGCAGGACTTGGTGGCGCCCAGCCTGCAGCGCACGCAGGAGGTGTCGTTCACCGAGGCCGACGGCACGCGGCTGGCGCTGGTGGGCGCGCTGCGCCGGGGCTCGCGCATGTTCACGGCGCAGCAGCTGTTCGACCTGCCGGGCAACACCCTGGTGCTGCGCATGGACGGCTGGCACGCCGCGCCCAGCGTGTTTCCCAACGTCCTCACGGCCCTGGTCACGGCCATGTCGATCGCGCTGGTGTCGGTGCTGGTGGTGCTGGTGCGCGACAACCGGCGCCGCCTGCGCGCCGAGCGCGACCTGGGCGACGCGCTGGCTTTTCGCAAGGCGATGGAGGACTCGCTGGTCACGGGGCTGCGTGCGCGCGACCTCAACGGCCGCATCACCTATGTGAACCCGGCGTTCTGCGACATGGTGGGCTTTCCCGCATCCGAGTTGGTGGGCCAGACGTCGCCGCTGCCCTACTGGCCGCCCGAGCACGCGCAGGAATATGCGGAGCGGCAGGTGGTGCGTATGTCGGGCCGGCTCGACCCGCCGCGCGAAGGGTACGAATCCACCTTCATGCGCAGGGACGGCACGCGCTTTCCCGTCATGATCTACGAAGCGCCGTTGATCAACGCACAGGGTCTGCACACGGGGTGGATGGGCTCGTTTCTCGACGTGAGCGAGCAGCGGCGCGTGGAGGAGCTGTCGCGCACGTCGCTGGAGCGCCTGCAGGCCACGGCACGCCTGGCCACGGTGGGGGAGATGGCATCGCTGCTGAGCCATGAACTGAACCAGCCGCTGGCGGCCATCTCCAGCTATGCCAACGGCTCGCTTAACCTGCTGGAGCCGGCGCCGGGCGCCGAGTTGCCGTCGCCCCAGGACCTGCAGGACGTGCGCGTGGGCGTGCAGCGCATTGCAGCGCAGGCCGAGCGCGCGGGCCGCGTGATCAAGAGCGTGCACGACTTCGTGCGGCGCCGCGACCAGACCCGCGAGCCGGTCACCGCGCAGGACCTGTTCGATGCGGTGCTGCCCATCATCCGGCTGCAGGCGCGCAAGCTGGGCGTGCGCGTGGTGCTGTCGATCGAGGACGGCCTGCCGCCCGCGCTGTGCGACCGCACCATGGTCGAGCAGGTGCTGTTGAACCTCACGCGCAACGCCATGCAGTCCATGGACGACCCGCAGATCCATCCGCGCATCCTCGACCTGCGGGTGCGGCGCGCGGCCTCCAATGCGTCCAACAGCTGGCTGGAGTTCTCGGTGGCCGACATGGGCATGGGCATTCCCGAGGACGTGGCCGAGCGCCTGTTCACGCCGTTCTACACCACGCGCGTCGAGGGCATGGGCCTGGGGCTGAGCCTGTGCCGCACCGTGGTGGAGCAGCATGGGGGCTTTCTGGACCATGCGGCGCGTGAGCCGCGTGGTACGGTATTCACTTTCACCCTGCCCGCATTTCAGAAAGCCGACCCCTGATGGAACCCGCCTCCAACGCCACTGTGTACATCGTGGACGACGACGCCGAGGTGCGCGAGGCACTGGCTTGGCTGCTGCGCTCGCGCCGTGTGCTCAGCGAGGCGTTCGCCAGCGCCGAAGCGTTCGAGACCATGCTGGCCGAGCGCACCGCCAGCGGCCTCATGCAGCGCCAGCCCTGCTGCCTGCTGCTGGACGTGCGCATGCCGGGCGGCATGAGCGGCCTGGCGCTGTTCGACAAGATGGTGGAGCGCGGCGACACCGCGGGCATGCCGGTGATCTTCCTCACGGGCCACGCCGACGTGCCCACCGCCGTGGCCACGGTCAAGCGCGGCGCGTTCGACTTCTGCGAGAAGCCGTTTTCCGACAATCAGCTCGTGGACCGCATACAAGCAGCGCTGGAGCTGTCGGCCCGGCACATCGAGGCCTGCCGCGCGCGCCACGAACTGCAGGACCGGCTGTCCGACCTGACCGACCGCGAGCGCGATGTGATGCGGTTGGTGGTCGAAGGCCTGCCCAACAAGCTCATCGCCGATCAGCTTGACATCAGCGTGCGCACGGTGGAGGTGCACCGCGCGCGCGTGTTCGACAAGATGCAGGTCAAGTCGGCGGTGGAACTCGCCAACCTGCTGCGCGCCGCGCCACCGGCGTAAAAAAAGACGCGGGCCCTTGCGGGCACGCGTCGTCTTCGTCTTCACATCGTCGGCGCGGGCAGGATTGCCGCGCCGACGGCCCGCCGCAGATCAGCCGCGGCCCTGGCGCTCGCCCACATAGATCTCCACGCGGCGGTTGCGGGCGCGCCCGTCGGAGGTGTCGTTGGAGGCCACAGGTTCACGCGAGCCACGGCCTTCCACGTGGATGCGGTTGCCGTTCACGCCACGCGCCGTGAGGTAGTTGCGCGTGCTCTCGGCGCGGTCCAGCGACAACGGGTTGTTGATCGCATCGCTGCCGGTGGAGTCGGTGTGGCCGACGATGCGCACCTCGGTGTTCGGATTGTTGCGCAGGCCCTCGGCAAAGCGGTCCAGAATGGGGCGGAAGTTGGGCTGGATGTCCGAACGGTTGGTGGCGAACGAGATATCGCTCGGGATGTCCAGCTTGAGCTGGTTGTCCGGCGTCTGCGTCACCGTCACACCGGTGCCCTGGGTGGCGGCCTGCATGTCCTGCTTTTGGCGCTCCATGTGCTGGGACCAGATGTAGGTGCCCAGGGCGCCCACGCCCGCGCCGATCACGGCGCCCTGCGCCGCATGGCCGCCCGTCATGGCGCCGATGGCTGCGCCGCCCAGCGCACCCACGCCGGCGCCGGTGGCGGTGCGGCGCTGGGTGTCGGTCATGTTGGCACAGCCCGTGGCCAGCATGACCACCGCGAGACTGCCGATGAGGAGAGGTTTGCGCATGAGAGAACTCCTTTGTTGTTGCTCGGTCGGCTCGCAGCCCTCCAGCGGGCGGCTGGGCCAGTGCGAGCAGCGTAGCAATCCAGCGGTGCCTCGTCTGTAGGACGCGGCGCAACGCGCGTGCGCGACCCGTGGCCGATGGGCCTGCGTTCAATGGGCCGCGCTCATTCCCGGCCAGAATCCGCGAGCGCTCTCAGTCGTGCGGCGGGGCGTCGCCCCGTGGGGGCTCGCTGGGGGCCGCTGGCGGCTCGCCGCCCTTGCGGCCGCTGAACATGGTCCACCAGACAATGCCCACGAGGAGCACCAGTGCAAGCAATGCTTCAAGCAAAATCAGCCCCATGAATCTTCGTCTCCTGCGCCTGGTGGTATCGGCGCTGATTGTAGGAACGCTGGCCGCGTGCTCCACCCGTCCTCCGGCGCCCGTGACGCCCAGCGTGCCGTCCGTGCAGCCACCCGCCGCGCCCACTGTACCGGTGCCTGTGCCGGGCACGCTCACGCAGTCCAAGAGCCGCTGGGTGCCCGTGGGCTGGGGCGAGTTGCCGGGCTTTGAGGGCGATGCGCTGCACGAGGCCTGGAACGCCTGGCTGCGCAGCTGCGAGCGCCCCGCGCCGGCGTTCGCGCCGCTGTGCGGCGATGTGCGCCGCCTGAGCATCGCGTCGCCCGAGGAGCAGCGCGGCTGGATGATGCAGCGCCTGCAGCCCTACCGCGTCGAGTCGCTGGACGGAGCGGCCGACGGCCTGCTCACGGGCTACTTTGAGCCCTATCTGGACGCCGCGCGCCAACCGGGCAACGGCTTCAGCGTGCCTTTGTATGCACCCCCGGCCGATCTGGCGGCGCGCAAGCCCTGGTACACGCGCCAGCAGATCGACACCCTGCCGCAGGCCCAGGCCGCCCTGGCCGGCCGCGCCATCGCCTGGGTGCGCGACCCGGTGGAAGCCATGGTGCTGCACATCCAGGGCTCGGGCCGGCTGCGCGTGCAGGAGGCGGACGGCAGCGTGCGCCTGGTGCGCCTGGCCTTCGCGGGCACCAACGACCAGCCGTACAAGAGCGTGGGCAAGTGGCTGCTGGACCAGGGCCTGGTGCGCGACGCCACCTGGCCCGGCATCACCGCCTGGGTGCGGGCCAATCCGCAGCGCGTGAACGAGATGCTGTGGTCCAACCCGCGCTACGTGTTCTTCCGCGAGGAGCCGCTGGACGCGCTGGACGCCGCCTTCGGGCCCAAGGGCGCGCAGGGCGTGCCGCTCACGCCGGGGCGCTCGATCGCCGTGGACCGCCAGAGCATCCCCTACGGCACGCCGGTGTGGCTGGCCTCCAGCGGCCCCACGGCGCAGTTGTCGCGCCTGGTGCTGGCGCAGGACACGGGCAGCGCCATCCTGGGCGCGGTGCGCGCGGATTACTTCACCGGCTGGGGCCCCGAGGCGGGCGAGATTGCCGGGCGCCTGAAGCAGGGCCTGCGCCTGTGGGCGTTGTGGCCGCGGTAATGCTATTGATTTGGAAGCTGTTCGCGCTTGATTTATGGCGCTTTCAATACAAATTAATGCTGAAATGCCCGTAAGGCAAGCGCTGAAAGCTATCAATATGGTAGTGATTCATTCGCCCTCGACCACGTAGCGCGACACCACGGGCGGCGCGTCGCCCACGTGGAAGGCAAAGCGCCGGTCGCGCAGCGCCACGTCGGAGGCGGTGACGCGGTCAAAGCGCCGCAGGTGCTCCGTCCAGGATTCGTCCACCACGCGCTCCACGTAGCGGCGCGGGTCGGCGATGTCGTGCTGCAGCTCCCAGCTCAAGGCGCCCTGGCGCAGGCGCGCGCGGCGGCTTTCCTGCATCACGGCGCGGAATTCTGCCGCCCGCGCGGGGTTGATGAAGTATTCGATGCTGACCACCAGCCGCAGGCCGGCGGCGGGCGGGCTGTCGGCCCGCGGTGCCTGGAAGGCGCGCGAGGCGCTCAGGTCCTCCTCGCCATGGCGGTTGCTCACCAGGCGCTGTACCAGCGCCATCACCAGCACCCCGGTGAGTGCCGCCAATGCCAGGCTCATGTGCACGCTGGAGAGTGCGGCGACCTGCCCCCACAGCGCCGCGCCCACGGCCGTGGCGCCCATGATGGACATCTGGTAGATGGACATGCCGCGCGCGCGCACCCAGTTGGGCAGCGCCAGCTGTGCGGCCACCGTGAGCGAATTGGCGGTGGTGATCCACGCCGCCCCGCCCACCAGCATGGCCGGCACCGCCACGTACACGTTGGGCGCAATGGCGACCACGGCCGTGGCCAGCGCCTGCAGCAGCGTGCCGCGCGCCACCAGCTGGTCCAGCGACATCATCTGGCGCAGGCGCGGCAGGAACATGGCAGCGCTCACGGCGCCCGCGCCCATGGAGGCCAGCAGCAGCGTGAAGGTGCCCGCGCCGCCGCCCTGCAGGTCGCGCGCCACCAACGGCAGCAGCGCCAGCAGCGCCGTGGCATGCAGGAAGAAGATGGAGATGCGCCACAGCACGGCGCGCATCGGGGGCGACTCGCGCACGAACTGCAGACCCACGCGCATGGCACTGGTCAGGCGCTCGCGCCCCAGCGGGTTGGGCATGGGCTGGCGCCGCCAGCGCATGATGGTGAAACCCGCCACCAGCGACAGCGCGGCATTCAGCACGAACACCCAGGCGCTGCCCGCGCTGGCGATGATGGCGCCGGCCACCAGCGGGCCAATGATGCGCGAGGCGTTCATGGCCACGCCATTGAGCGCCAGCGCCGCGGGCAACTGTTGGCGGTTCACCAGCTCCGGCACGATGGCCGCAAACACCGGCCAGCGCATCGCCAGCCCGATGCCGTTGGCGAAGGTCAGCGCCAGCAGCAGGTAGGGGTTGAGCCCACCCCAGAGGATGGCCACGCACAGCACCACCGCCACGGCCGCCACCCAGAACTGCGTGACCATGAAGTAGCGCCGCCGGTCCAGGATGTCGGCCAGCGCGCCGCTGGGCAGGCCCAGCAGGAACACGGGCAGCGTCGAGGCCGTCTGCACCAGCGCCACCAGGGCAGGCGAATCGGTCAGCGTGGTCATCAGCCAGGCCGTGGCCACGTCGTTCATCCACATGCAGGTGTTGGCCGCCAGCCAGGTGAGCCACAGCATGCGGAACACCGGCACCGACAGCGGCGCGAAGGGCGACTGCGGCGCACGCTGCGCCGCGCTGTGCCGCAACTCGGCTGTGGCGGCGGCCTCGGCGGTGTGGGCGGCGGCGGAGGCCGCGTCGGGGCCTGGCGGTGTGGGTGGTGAACTCAGCGGTCCGCTGTCATGGAGGGGCTGGGGCGGCATGTGCGGCCATTGTGACGGGAATGCGGCGCGCTTGCTGCGCCGGGGCCGCAATCTCGGCGGGCGCGAAACGGTGTTCAGCCTCTGTTGGAATTGCCGTTGCCGTTGCCTCCGGCGTTGCCGTTGCCGTTGCCCCCGGCATTCCCGTTGCCGTTGCCGTTGCCTCCGGCATTCCCGTTCCCGTTGCCGTTGGTGTTTGCGGGAGGAGGCAACGCGGATGGAGGGTCAACTACAGCCCTTTGCCGCACGCGTATCCGCTGCGCGACCAGCACGCCGTTGGCAGACATCCTGCCCGCCACTTCCAGCGTTGCGCCGTTGCGGATGTCATCAGCCCGCCCCCCGGTTATTTGCGCGCCCGAGCCATCGATATCCGTGCCTTGCAGCGCAAAGGATTGTGCAGAGGCGAAGTTCGTCACCACACCTTCCAGCACGACGGGCGTGTCTGCCTGGCGTGAGAGGCTGTGCGCTGGCCGCAGCACGCGGGCCACGAGCACGTTGCCGGACGGTGCCTGGGCTGCATGCACATACAGCGGCATGCCGTTGTCCAGCATGCCCGCCTCCAGACCGTTCAAAAAGGCAGCCTGTGCATACTGGATCTGCATGGTGCCCAACTGGAACCGGCGGGCCACCGTATCGAGGGCCTGCACGCTGCCCCACAGCACGGGCTGTACCGAGGGGAGCGTGGCGGTGGTCAGCTGCAGCCGGGTCGCGCGCATCAGCCCACTGCTGGTGGGCAACGCATGTACCTGCACGATCTGGCCGACTTGCAAGGCGGCCAAGCCGGACAGCCCGTCGAGCACGGTCTCGTCATCGACATATACCCGCGCACCCATTACCTCGATGCGCCCCAGCGCCGCGTCCACGGCATCCACCGCCCCCCGTAGCTCCGGTATCGACAGTACCGGCGCGGCCGTACCCGTGCTGAATCCGGTATCGAGGGTGCCGTTCACTTGCACGGTCATGCCAGGTTTCAGGCTGCTCTGGCCGCTCTTCAGGCTTTGCTGACCGTTGGCGTCTTCCTGCGAGACGCCTTCCACTTCCACCTGGGCGTGGCTGATATCGAAGCGCACGCCGTTCACAACCATGTACGACCCGCTGGGTGATTCGCCGAGGCTGTCGACGCTGCCAATGGCCACGGAAGACATGGCGATGCCGGTGCCGCCCGAGCCCACGCCGTCGCCGCCTCCACAGGCTGCGAGCACCAGCCCCAGCGTGGTCATCAGCGCGTATATCCCAGTCCTCATGTTTTTTTCCTGCGCCTTGCAGAGCCTGCACGGGTGGTCGGCTTCACGTCCGGCGGCTCGTCCTCATGGTAGACATACACCCCTACGCGCATGCGTGCCGTTCCCATGCCTGCCGCAGAGGCATGGGCCTGGGTCATTTCCCGTACCAGGCGGTAATGCACGGAATCCCAATGTTCCCGCGCCAACTGGTGGATGCGTTCGCACTCCGACACGGTCAAGCCCGAGGCATAGACGGAGCGTTCCAGCATCCGGGGCTGCTGCCCCAAGGTATTGCTGACGGCGGCCAGCAGATGGTCCCGCACATTGTCCCCGGTGAAGGCCAGCATGTCCCGCAGACTGGTGGCCGGGATGAAGCCGTCGCCCACCAGTTCCACCTCGCCTTCGCCGTCGCCCGTCAGCCCCCTGACCAAATTCAGGCGCTGAAGCTCCTCCAGCAGGGTTCTGTGGTGCACATCGCCGCGGGTGGCGAGACGCGCCACCAGTTCAAAGGAGATGTAATGGATGCCTCCCTCCCCACGGGGAAGTCGATCGC
>NZ_JSYI01000018.1:0-3920 GCF_001023515.1 Diaphorobacter sp. J5-51
CGGCCAACGCGGGCGTCGGCGGGGGATTTTTCAACGGCCTGTTAAAGTCAGAGGGGTTCTTGGACTTGGAGATGTTGGCGGCCAGAATGGAGCCGTCCATGATGAAAGCGTCGGCACGGCCCGTTTCCAGCATCAGGAAGCTGTCGGCGTGGTCCTTGCCCATGACTTCCTTGAAGTTCAGGCCATCGGCGCGCTTGTGCTTGCGCAGCGTCTGCACCGACGTTGTGCCGGTGGTGGTGACGATGGTCTTGCCGTTCAGGTCCTTGATGCCGGTAATGCCCGACTTGGCGTTCACGGCAATGCGCACCTCTTCCACATAGGTGGTCACGGCAAAGGCCACTTCCTTCTGGCGGGCGGTGTTGTTGGTGGTGGAGCCACACTCGATGTCCACCGTGCCGTTGGTCACCAGCGGAATGCGGTTCTGCGAAGTCACCGGCTGGTACTTGATCTCCATGTTGGCCAGGCCCAGCTGCTTCTGGATGTCGGCCAGGATGCGCTCACCCATCTCGGTGTGGAAGCCTACGTACTTGCCGTTGCCCAGGGTGTAGCCCAGGCCCGAGGACTCGCGCACGCCCAGCGTCACGGCACCCGTAGATTTGATCTTGGCCAGGGTGTCGTTGGCCTGTGCGAACGCGCTACCAGCGGCCAGGACGGTAATGGCTGCGGCCAGCAAATGCTTCTTCATGAATATCTCCTTGTGGGTGAAGCGAAAAGCGAAGTGTATTGAAATCGAACGACCGTTCTGAGGAACCGATGGCGGTCAAGCCACACCCTGCGGCACGTTCAAGACAGGGGCGTATTGTGGGTTCAGAAGGGGACCTGATCGGTAGGGTATTTCCAGAAGTCCCGCAGCAGGTAGCTCACGGGCAGGTTCAGCGCACGGTGGGTAGGCGCAATGGGCTGCATGAACCACTTGTCGTAGATGGCGTTGATCTCATTGCTCACGATCAGGCGGCGCATCTCCTCGTCCACCAACTTCTTGAACTCGGGATCGTTCTTGGCAAGCATGATCGCCAGCGGCTCGGTGGTGACGAAGCGGCCCACCACCTTCAGCGCCTTGGGGTCGGGGCGGTTGGCCGCCAGGCCATACAACAGCACGTCGTCCATCACGAAGGCGTCGGCCTGGCCCTTCTCCACCATGACCACCGCGGCCTCATGATCGGGCGCCTCCACCAGCTGGATGCGCATCAGCCGTTCGCGGTTGGCCTGCTCGGCCGCTTTGTAGGGCGTCGTGCCTTTGGTGGACACGAGCTTCTTGCCTTCCAGATCCTCCATGCGCGTCACCGTGCTGGCCGCGGGCACCAGCAGGCGCGCACCCGTGATGAAGTGCGGAATGGTGAAGGCCACATCCTTGCGGCGCTCGGCGTTGTTGGTGGTGGAGCCGCATTCCATATCGGCCTTGCCGGTCTTCACCATCTCAATGCGATTGGCGGGTGTCACCTGCACCAACTGCACCGGCATGTTCTTCATGCCGGTCTTCTTGCGCACCACTTCGGCGATATGCAGGCACAGGTCCAGGGCGTAGCCCATGGGCTTGCCCTCGTGCACGTACGAAAACGGCACCGACGATTCACGGTGCGCCAGCACCAGCGGTCCGCCGCCGCGCACACGCTCCAGCACCCCTTGGGCTTGCGCGCCCACGGCGCAGCACAGCGCCACCGCGGCGCCCAGCGCCTTCCATCCTTGCTTGCAATTCATTCAGAGGGTCTCCCTTGTGCATGGCTTAGCAATCTCCGCACCAGGTGCGCGCCATGTTTCGGTGCGACCGTGCGTTGCCACATTTAGTTTCAAAGACTGTAATGTCGCGTGACCACGCAATCCAATGCCAGGGATGTGGGTTTGCATGCAAGACTTGCATGCCAAGTGTGGTGCTCGCGTCAGATGGGGTTCTGTCCGGCGCGCGTCTGCAGGTACGTCCACAGGGACTGGGCCAGGCCCTTGGCAGGCTCCTTGCGCGAGGGCTTTTCGCGGTAGGCGCGTACTTCCATCACCATCTGCAGGTCCTGCGCGTCGGGCGGCGCCGCGCTCAGGAGCTTGCGCGAACGCAGTTCCTTCTTCACCGCGCTGTAGGGCAGGAAGGCGACTCCGTGCCCTTCCAGCGCCATGGCCTTCAGGCCTTCGGCCATATCCGTTTCGTACACGCGGTCCAAGTGGATGGCCGTCCCCGCCTGCTTGAGGATCAGCTCCGTCACGCGCCCCAAGTAGGCCCCTGGCGCATACCCCAGGTAGGGCAGCGGCTCACCAGGCCGGCCCGGCAGGCAAAACAGCGGCTGACCATCAGCGCCCGCCTTGGCGTAGGGGGCCAGGACCTCCTGCCCCAGCGTCACCATCTCGTAGCGGTCCGGGTCCAGTTGCAGGGGCTGCGATGGGTGGTGGTAGGAGATGAGCAGATCGCAGCCGCCCTCCACGAGGCGCATCACCGCGTCGTGCACGTTCAGGGCGATCAGCCGGCTTTTGAGCGGGCCGAAGTCCGCCCGCAGCGCCGACACCCAGGCCGGGAAAAAAGTGAACGCCAGCGTATGCGGCACGGCGAACTCGATCATGTCGGTGCCCGCGCTGGTGTGCGCGCGCAGCATGGCGCGCGTGTTCTGCAGCGCCTGCAGCACCTCCAGCGCCTGGTCGTACAGCGTGTTGCCCGCGGCCGTCAGCCGCGTGGGGTAGGAACTGCGGTCCACCAGATCGGTGCCGGCCCAGGCCTCCAGCGCCTGGATGCGCCGCGAAAAAGCGGGCTGTGTCACATGGCGCAATTGCGCCGAGCGGCTGAAGCTGCGCGTTTCTGCCAGGCTGACGAAGTCTTCGAGCCATTTGGTTTCCATGGCCCGCATTATCGATGCGCCCAGGCAGGCCTTCTCGATGCGCCCAGGCAGGCCTTCTCCCCCTGTTGAGCGCGACTGGGCCGCCCCAGCGCCCTCCTGGGGAACACCCTGCGGCGGAGCACCGTACGTTTGATTGCAAAATAGGCCCTCTCGCGCCCACAGCGCAATCCTTCGACCAGGCCCCTGGTGCACAACACCGGAGGGCAGAGCGGCCAGCCTTTCATGTTCGACTTTTCTGTTCTCTGCCCCCATGTCCTCCCTACCTACCCCCGGGCCGGCCGACGATGCCGCCCCGGATGGCGCGCGCGTCTCTAGCGCCCCCGCCTCCAGCGAACCCCGTTCCCTGCGCATCGAGGACTGGCTCACCGTCATCGTCATGGCGCTGCTGGCGCTGATCACGTTTGCCAACGTGCTCGTGCGCTATTTCACCAATTCGTCCTTTGCCTGGACCGAGGAGCTCTCGGTCTTCCTGATGATCGTGCTGGCCCTGGTGGCTGGCTCTGCCGCGGTGGCGCGCGACCGCCACATCCGCATCGAATTCTTCTGCGACAGCGGCTCCGCAGCCCGCCGCCGCCGGTTGGCACAACTGGGCGCACTGCTGGTGGCCGTGCTGTTCGCGGTGATCGCCGTGCTCAGCGTGCGCGTGGTCTGGGACGACTACCGCTTCGAAGAAACCTCGCCCGGCATCGGCGTGCCGCAGTGGTGGTACTCGGTCTGGCTGCCCATCCTCTCGCTGCTCATCACCTGGCGCGCCATTGGCCTGCTGATCCGCCGCACGCGCCAGCCGGACGTGGAGTTTCTCGGCAATGACGCAGACGACAACGGAGAGCGCCAGCCATGATCGCCACGCTGCTCTTCGTCGCCTTCCTGGTGCTGATGTTTGTGGGTGTGCCCATCGGTGCCGCCCTGGGGTTGGCCGGCGCCGCCGCCATTGCGCTGGCCAATGCCGAGACGCAATGGTTTGGCCTGCTCGCCGTGCCGCAGAACTTCTACGCCGGGCTGGGCAAGTACCCGCTGCTGGCGATTCCCATGTTCGTGCTGGTGGGTTCGATCTTCGACCGCTTGTATCTTTAAACCAGACCAGCGCGGTAGAGTCTGAACGCC
>NZ_JSYI01000019.1:0-3940 GCF_001023515.1 Diaphorobacter sp. J5-51
TGAATTCAAAACGGTCGCTGGCCGTGTCGCAAGACGAATCAGCATTAAAGGCTCGAAAGAGCAAATTAAACCCAGCGGGTGCAACACCCGATGGTGTGCTCCTGCGTTTAAAAAAGGAGCACGACATGAACTTGAGAATTCGCGACGCAGACTTGGCTGTACTGCAAAAAGCAATTTGCCCTCTTGATACCAATGAGAGACGGGCGCGCTACCAGAGCGGCAAATTTCCCTATGCTGAGGGTTGTCGCGATATCAATATGCGTTACCGCTGGGATTTGGTGTATGCCAGCGGAATGCGTTTTGGTGATGGTCGTGGGATGCAGGGTAGCCTGAATCTCTATTCGTATCTAAACGATAAGCATATAGACGCTGCACTGCGCAGCTTCATTCCGCCATTAAATTCATGAACGAATCAGGATCCCATGCGCACGCATGGGCTCCTGCCAATATCATATATACGTTACGCAATGCACCATGGATTTGCATGAGAAATAATTGTTTTCTAAATTGCTTAATAATAGGCAATTTTGTAAACAAGTATTGTTTCTCACTGACGTAATGTCATGAGTTCAATCGGTCGCTGGCCGAGCCTTCTGGCAAAACAGCATAATCCGACGTTAGTAATTAACGTTATTTCAACCCATGCGGGACACATGCCCAGCACGGGGATAGTGTTTCGCTAACCAAGGAAACACTATGGAACTCGAAAAAATAGTTCTGATATTCGCATTGTTCGGATCAGCCAAGGTCGTGCTTGACACGATTGTGGCTGCTGTGAAATATGCAGCATCGAATCAGAATAAATCCGATGAAGCAGATAAACTAAAGGAAGCGGTTACTCTTATCGAATCCATGTCACTGGAGGCTGAAAAGTTGCGTGACAGTAACGTCATGCTGCAGAAGCGTCTGGACGAGCTCCAGCTTTCCGTTGCTGAAATGCAGGTACAGCCTGTCAAACGGAATAGCCGTAATCCCAAGAAGGTAGCGGCTCCAGTGCAGCCAGAGAACTCTGAGCCTGCATCTGTGCAACACAGGCATGGAAAGTCGAGCACCGAAGAACAGAGTCCGTTTTATATGGATTCAGATCGTTTTGAGGTGGTAATCGTCTGACGTTTACTTTTCTTGATGATGATCCGATTCATGGTGAATCGGAGTTGCGTATCCAACGGGAGTCCCTATCCCGTTGGGATGGGTGTCTCCATTGTTTTATAGGAGACAACCATGCTTGAGCAGGCAGCAAACCCTAAGAGGTTTGGATTTTTCGACGCCCTTGATCGGGCCAAGGAGTCCAAGATTCGTGGTTCGATCATGAGCTACGAAATCATGTCTTGCCCTTTGCAAGGGCGTGTCATTAGGGTGCAAAATAACAATGGGATGTGGAGTCCATATCCTCTGTTTGTGGAACATCCGAAGACCATTCACTAGCGTATTTTTTTAACCCGGCAGGGATCACTCCCTGTCTGGGGGTGACTCTGCCTTTTGTTTAAGGAGAGCATCATGGATTTTCAGTTTTATCCCACCGGGGCACACACAGCAGCGCGCATGTGGGCCAAGTTCAAGCGTCCCATCGGCGTTGTCTGTGACCCTTCTGCGGGTCAGGGGCATCTTTGGATGCATGCGCAAAATGGGTTCGAGGGGGTTCCGGAAGAGGATCTTCCTTGGGTAGTCGAATTGCCAGATGAAGAGACCCAGGGACGATACAGTATTCGTCTCCGGCAGCGTGCGAGATTCAAATTCAGCAATGAAGGCGAGCATCGTCGGGGTAGAAAGGGATTCCTGGCCGTAGAAATAGATGCACAGCATCACGCAGCACTGCGAGAGCTAGGCGCCACCGTGCTTGGCTACGATTTCATGGACATTGAATCCCTCGCGACTGTCGATCAGGTAATTATGAACCCCCCGTTCGCGGACGGGGCCAAACACGTTCTGCACGCTTGGAGTAGGGTGTACGACGCGGAGATCGTGGCAATCGTCAATGCGGAGACCATCAGGAATCCGTACAGCCAGGAGCGCAAGCGCCTGGTCGAGTTGATCGACTTGCATGGCTCGGTTGAGTACCTGCATGACCAGTTCACCAACAACGTTGATCGCAAGACTGACGTGGAGGTGGCGTTGATTTATCTGGAGAAAAAACCCGAAGCCATGTTCGATATGGATGCAATCTTGCGTGGACTCAAACAAGGTGACAACTCACGCGGCCCGGAAATTGAGCCTGAGATGTGCAATGCCCTGGCGCTGCCTGAGAACTTCGTGAGCAACGTGTACAGGTACTTCGTGCGGGCAGTGGATACGGCTCGTGTGGCGGCAGAGGCTACGGCTATTGCTGTGCAAGCTAGTAACTGTCTGGGACTCAACCTGGAAGCCATGCAAGCCAAGGGTGTTGGAAATAACGCAGGTAGGGAATCCATCTCTGTGCGAGACACAGCGAACGCGAGGTTTCAAAATGCCTACCGTGAGCTGAAGAAGCAGGCATGGGCACAGATCATTCGATCGTCGCTCTTGACCAACAAGTTGAGCAACCAGGCAAGGCGGAAAGTTGAGGCCGAAGCCGAGGCGATCTACCAACTGGAGTTCAGCGTTGCAAATGTTCATGGATTCCTGTCTGGGTTGTTTGCCTCCATGGGTGATATCTACGCTGATATGGTCTGCGGGCTGTTTGACAACATCGTGGGCCGCTCGAATGACAATGTTGCCTTCTACAAGACATGGAAGTCCAACGAGCGTCATCGGTTCGGCATGCGGCTCAAGCGCACACGCTTCATCATTCCGAATTTCTCGGTGACATGGGGAGGATCACTGTGCTACGAATCTGAGCAGTTCTTGGCGGATATCGACAAGGTATTTGGCTATCTGCATGGAGTTTCGGAGTCGTATGACGGCCTGGTGCAGGCATTCAATCGGGCACGCAGCGACCAAGGTGACCGCATAAGCACGCGCTATTTCGATTTCCGTTTCTACAAGGGAGCGGGCACCATGCACTTCTACCCGAAGTCGCAAGAGGTGATCGAAAAGCTCAATCGCTTTGTCGGTGCGCGGCGTCAATGGTTGCCAGATCAAATGGATCAGGCAAACGGTGACTTCAACAAACAGTACGATGAGGCGGAAACGCTGACCAAAAAGTACGATGATGCCTGGAAGAAGAGTGCGTCTCGACGTGGGTACATATCACGTGTCTATGCAGCAACAAACGAAATGCAGACGGATGAGCACCGCGAGACCTGCAAGTCCATGGCCAATTGCATCGACAAGGTGCATGAAGACCTGGGCCTGCATTGCGGCCCTGCACTGACGGCTGCTGCGCCTGTGAAGGCGCTTGAAATGGCGAAGGAGGAAGCGCCTAAGCCACAACCGAAGTCGTACAACGAGCCCGAGCAATTGGATTTGTTGGCGGCTTGATTTCACCACCCCTTGACGGGCACCTGTTGCCCCTCGGGGCCGGTGTCCGTTTTCTTTCAAAAGGAAACGGAAAATGTCAAATTTCACTGATCAAGGCGCCTTGGCTGACAAGGCCTTCGCTGAATTTGAGTTCGGTGATGGCGTCATGGTGACCGACACCTCGGGCTGGGAGTACATGACTCCTGGCCACGAGCGGACTCGTAAGGTCTATGTCGAAACCGATAGCGAAGATGATGGCCCGTCGCCGCGTTGGGTTCTGACCTTCACGGTTCGATTTGATCCTGAAACCGGTGCCTTGTCCGAGGTATATGCCCTGGACGATAAGGGGCAGGTTTGGGGAACTATGCCAAACGAATGCGATGATTGCGGTGCCTCAGCTATTGCAATTATCGGTTGTCCAAGCGGCAAGGAAGTGTGCCAGAGTTGTTTTGAAGCTGGTGCAGTTTAAAATTAACCATCCCCTCGGGGATGGTTTTCTAAAGCATCTATTCTCTGTGTTGGATGCTTCAGAAAACCAGATTTGTCCCTCGCTGCGTAATGCAAC
>NZ_JSYI01000020.1:0-15897 GCF_001023515.1 Diaphorobacter sp. J5-51
GCGCGCACAGTGTGGGCGTTCCGCGGCTACCGCTATGCCTTGCCGACGCAGTGATGGGTTTGTGGTCAAACAGGTCTTGAACCCAGAATCAGTAAGCGCCAACAGCTATTAAATCAATAGCATTTGAGTGTGTCGATACCTCGGACCGGCCAGGCGTAGGTTCGTGGTATTCCCGCTGCCCCGCGGCGCGCTTTGACCGCATGCTTGCGCGCATGAGCCAAGACGCCTCCCTGCACCAGCGGCGCCGCCCGCCCACGGCCCAAGAACTCAGCGGCATTCCCTGGATGGCGTTGCTGCAGCCCGCCGAGCGCGAACGGGCGGTGGCCGCGCTGGCCGTCGGCGATGCCCAGCCGGGCGACTACGTGTGCCGTGTGGGCCGGCCGGTGACGTACTGGTTTGGGGTGGTCGAGGGCCTGCTCAAGATGAGCGCGGACAACGCCGACGGGCTGACCATGACCTTCACCGGCGTGCCGCCCGGCGGCTGGTTTGGCGAAGGCACGGCGGTCAAGCGCGAGCCCTACCGCTACAACATCCAGGCCCTGCGCAGGAGCGTGGTGGCGGGCCTGCCCATCGACACCTTCCATTGGCTGCTGGACCATTCCATCGGCTTCAACCGTTTCGTGATGAACCAGCTCAACGAGCGCCTGGCGCAGTTCATCGCCGCGCGGGAAATCGACCGCCTCACCAACCCCGACCTGCGCGTGGCGCGCAGCCTGGCGGCGCTGTTCAACCCCGTGCTCTACCCGGGCGTCGGGGAAGTGCTGCGCATCACCCAGCAGGAGCTGGCCTACCTGGTCGGCCTGTCGCGCCAACGTGTGAACGAGGCCCTGGCGACCCTGGAAGCGCAGGGGGCGATCCGCGTGGAGTACGGCGGCCTGCGCGTGCTGGACCTACAGGCGCTGCGCACCAGCCTGTTCAGGCGGATGGAGCCGGCGGACGCGGGCCGCCACGGGCCCCGGCGCCGCGCTTCACCGCGCAGGGCGCCGGCCGACGAGAACGAGCCCGCCGCCATGATCTGAAGGCGCGGTAGATGGGGCGGGGCGCGGCGCGCTCCACGGCGCGAGACAATAGCGCCATGCCCGAAACGCCCGCCCGTCCCCCCGCACGGTCCGTCCCCGCACCGTCCGCTTCTGCTTCCCCCACTCCGCTGCGCCCGCGGCTGGTGCTGCGCANCACCTGTGGCCACCGGCAAGGCGCCGGGCCGGTCCGCAGGCCGCACGGCCGGCACGGCCGCACCCAGCGGCGCGGCAGGCGCCCCCCGTACGGCGAGCCGGCACGCGCCGGCCGCGCCGCGCCCTCCTGCCACCCGTGCGCCCGCTGGCGCTGCGCAGGCGCCTGCAGACGGCCGCATGCGCCTGAACAAGCGCATGGCCGATCTGGGGCTGTGCTCGCGCCGCGAGGCCGACGACTGGATCGCCCAGGGCTGGGTGCGCGTCAACGGGCAGGTGGCGGCCATGGGGCTGCAGGTGGGGCCGCACGACCGCATCGACGTGGACCGCGCGGCCCAGGGCCACCAGCGCCAGCAGGTGACCATCCTGCTGCACAAGCCCATGGGCTATGTGAGCGGCCAGGCCGAGGACGGCCACACGCCGGCCGTGGCGCTGATCAACCCACGTACGCACTGGAAGGACGATGAGAGCCGCACGCGCTTTTCGCCCGCGCAACTCAAGGGCCTGGCACCCTGCGGGCGGCTGGACATCGACTCCGTGGGCCTGCTGGTGCTGACGCAGGACGGCCGCGTGGCGCGCCAGCTCATCGGCGAGGACTCGACGGTGGACAAGGAGTACCTGGTGCGCGTGCAGTACGGCGATCGCGCGCAGGATGTGCGCGCCGTCTTCCCCGCCGACAAGCTGGCGCTGCTGAACCATGGCCTGGCGCTGGACGGCCAGCAGCTCAAGCCGGCGGTGGTGGAGTGGCAGAACCCCGAGCAGTTGCGCTTCGTGCTGCGCGAGGGCAAAAAGCGCCAGATCCGCCGCATGTGCGAGCTGGTGGGCCTCAAGGTGGTGGGCCTCAAGCGCATCCGCATCGGCCAGGTGCTGCTGGGCAAGCTGCCGCCGGGCCAGTGGCGCTACCTGGCGCCGGGTGAGCGCTTTTAAGCTATTAAATCAGGAGCTGCTAGCGCTCGCCAAAAGGGCGTTTGCAGTTCAAAACCCTTTGAAATGCAGAAAAGGAGAGCGCAAGCCGCTCTCTTTTTTGATGGCTGCGGTGGGCGTTCAGTCGCTGTTGCCGCTCGACAGCGGTGCGTTGTAGATCACCGCGCCCAGGATCGCGCCGACGCTGGGGCATGCGGCCAGCGTGGCATCGGTTGGTGGCAAATCGCCGTGCCGCGCCCCTTGAAGCCGGGCGCGGCGCCCCCACCTGCGCATGCGTTCCGGCCGCGCCGGAGAACATGGTTGAATCCCCTGTGATTTCTTTCCCGTTGCCTTTGTTTGAAAAACACCTATGAGCAAGCACACCCATTCCTTCCAGGCCGAAGTGGCGCAACTGCTGCACCTGGTCACGCATTCGCTGTATTCCAACAAAGAGATCTTCCTGCGCGAGCTGGTCTCCAACGCCTCGGACGCCTGCGACAAGCTGCGCTTTGAAGCGCTGAACAATGCCGCGCTGTACGAGGATGCGCCCAACCTGGAGGTGCGCGTGTCCTTCGACAAGGAAGCGCGCACGCTGACCATCACCGACAACGGCATCGGCATGAGCGAGCAGGAGGCCATTGACCACCTGGGCACGATCGCCAAGAGCGGTACGCGCGACTTCATGAACCGCCTGTCGGGCGACCAGAAGGCCGACGCGCAGCTGATCGGCCAGTTCGGCGTGGGCTTCTACTCGGGCTTCATCGTGGCCGACCGCATCACGGTCGAGAGCCGCCGCGCGGGCCTGCCCGCCAGCGAAGGCGTGCGCTGGGCCAGCGGCGGCGCGGGTGACTTCGAGGTAGAGGCCATCGAGCGTGCGGCGCGCGGCACCAGCGTGATCCTGCACCTGCGCGAGGATGCCGAGGAGTTCCTCAACGCCTGGAAGATCAAGCAGGTGATCGGCAAGTATTCCGACCACATCAGCCTGCCCATCCTCATGGAGAAGGAGGAGTGGAAGGAGAGCGAGAAGGAAGGTGAGCCGGGCCAGATGGTGAAGACCGGCGAGTGGGAAACCGTGAACAAGGCCAGCGCCCTGTGGACGCGGCCCAAGAAGGACATCACCGACGAGCAGTACCAGGACTTCTACAAGTCCATCAGCCACGACTTCGAGAACCCGCTCACCTGGAGCCACAACCGCGTCGAGGGCAACACCGAGTACACGCAGTTGCTGTACATCCCCGCCAAGGCGCCGTTCGACCTGTGGAACCGCGACAAGAAGGCCGGCGTGAAGCTGTACGTCAAGCGCGTGTTCATCATGGACGACGCCGAGTCGCTCATGCCCAGCTACCTGCGCTTCGTCAAGGGCGTGATCGACTCCGCCGACCTGCCGCTGAACGTGAGCCGCGAGCTGCTGCAGGAAAGCCGCGACGTGCGCCTGATCCGCGACGGCTCGGTCAAGCGCGTGCTGTCCATGCTCGAGGATCTGGCGAAGCACGACAAGCATGAGGCAGCGGCGGAAGGCGCCGATGGCGTGCAGGACGTGGTCAGCGCCGAGGACAAGGCCAAGGAAGGCAAGTACACCCAGTTCTACGCCGAGTTCGGCGCCGTGCTCAAGGAAGGCCTGGGCGAGGACTTCGCCAACCGCGAACGCCTGGCCAAGCTGCTGCGCTTTGCCTCCACCACATCGGATACGCCGAGCGTTTCCTTTGCCGACTACAAGGCGCGCATGAAGGAGGGCCAGGAGGCCATCTATTACATCACCGCCGACACGCTGGCCGCCGCCAAGAACAGCCCGCAGCTCGAAGTCTTCAAGAAGAAGGGCATCGAGGTGCTGCTCATGACCGACCGCGTGGACGAGTGGGCGCTGAACTACCTGCAGGACTTCGACGGCACGCCCCTGCAGTCCGTGGCCAAGGGCGCGGTGGACCTGGGCAAGCTGCAGGACGAGGCCGAGAAGAAGGCCGCCGAGGAGGCCGCCGAGGCCTTCAAGCCCGTGCTCGCCAAGCTCAAGGAAGCCCTCAAGGACAAGGCCGAGGACGTGCGCGTGACCACGCGCCTGGTCGATTCACCCGCTTGCCTGGTGGTGCAGGACGGCGGCATGAGCACGCAGCTCGCGCGCCTGCTCAAGCAGGCCGGCCAGAGCGCGCCTGACGCCAAGCCCGTGCTGGAAGTGAACCCCGAGCATGCGCTGGTCAAGAAGCTGGACGGCAGCGTGCACTTTCACGACCTGGCACACATCCTGTTCGACCAGGCGCTGCTCGCTGAGGGCGGCCTGCCTGAGGACCCGGCCGCGTACGTAAAGCGCGTGAACGCGCTGCTGGCCTGAGCGATGGGAGGGATGGCGGCATCTGGTATGCCTGATTGGGGCGCATCTGCTGCTGTACCCGCCGCGTCGCGCGCGCGATAGTTAGTCCCTGACAGGCGCGGGGGCCCGCTGTGGTGTCGCCCGGCGCCACAGCTCAGAGGCCCCCATGTCCCATCCAGAGCGCCTGCCCCGCAACGGGGCGCCGCGCAAAACCATACCGATCGTTCCCGAGTCCACTTCGCTGTACGAGGCGCAGCAGAAGATCTATCCGCGCTCCATTCGCGGCACCTTCGCGCGCTGGCGCTGGCTCATGGTGTGGGCCACGCAGATCGTGTTCTACGGCCTGCCATGGCTGGAGTGGGGGCAGCGCCAGATGGTGCTGTTCGACCTGGGCGCGCGGCGCTTTTACCTGTTCGGCCTGGTGCTGTACCCGCAGGACTTCATCTACCTCACGGGTCTGCTCATCATCTCGGCGCTGGCGCTGTTTTTGTTCACCGCCGTCGCCGGGCGGCTGTGGTGCGGCTTTGCCTGCCCGCAGACGGTCTATACCGAAATCTTCCTGTGGATAGAGCACCGCATCGAGGGCGACCGCAGCGCGCGCCTGCGCCTGGACAACGGCGGCTGGACGGCCGAGAAGCTGTGGAAGAAGTCGGCCAAGCAGTTGGTCTGGATCGCCTTCTCGCTGTGGACCGGCTTCACCTTCGTGGGCTACTTCGTGCCCATCCGTGAACTGGGTGGCGAACTGCTGGCGCTGCAGGGCGGCTGGCAGATCTTCTGGGTGCTGTTCTACGGCCTGGCCACGTACGGCAACGCGGGCTTCCTGCGCGAGCAGGTGTGCAAGTACATGTGCCCGTATGCGCGCTTCCAGAGCGCGATGTTCGACAAGGACACGCTGATCGTCACCTACGACGCGCAGCGCGGTGAGACGCGCGGGCCGCGCAGCAAGACGGCCGCGCCCGCGCGCGGGCAGGGCGATTGCATCGACTGCACGCTGTGCGTGCAGGTCTGCCCCGTGGGCATAGACATCCGCGAGGGGCTGCAGTACGAGTGCATAGGCTGCGGCCTGTGCGTGGATGCCTGCAACAGCGTGATGGACAAGGTGGGCCTGCCGCGCGGCCTGATCCGCTACGCCACGCACAACGGCATGGCCAGCCGCTGGAGCGCTGCGCAGATGCTGCGCCGCGTGGCGCGGCCGCGTGTGCTGATCTATACGGCGGTGCTGGTTGCCCTGAGCGTGGCCATGCTCGCCAGCATGGCGCTGCGCACGCCGCTCAAGGTGGACGTGGTGCGCGACCGCGCCGCGCTCTCGCGCATCGTGGCGGGCGGCAAGCTGGAGAACATCTACCGCCTGCAGATCATGAACGCCACCGAGGCGCCGCAGCGCTACCGCATCGGCGCCAGCGGCATCGCGGGGCTGGAGGTGGCGTCCGAACCCGAGGTGGAGATCGGCGCCGCGCAGGCGCGCTGGGTACCCGTGCGCCTGCGCATTCCCTACGGCTCCATGCCACCGGGTTCGCACCCGGTGCTCTTCGATGTCGAGGCGCTCGGCGACACGCCGGCGCGCGTGACGGAGAAAGCCATCTTCCTGGTGCCGCGATGAGGTGGTCTGGCCGCCAGGGGCGCGGCGGCCTGCCCTCGACAGGGTGGGCGTGCTGGCGGATACTGCGGCGCTCCAGGCATCGCGCCTGGGATGCAACAGGAGCCGTCGAACCACCCATGTGCACCGCGCTGTACGTTTGAAGGAGACGCGCAATGCTTGGATTCACCGCGCTGGAACTGGCCCGCATCCAGTTCGGCTTCACCATTTCGATGCACATCATCTTTCCGGCCATCACCATCGGGCTGGCGAGCTACCTGGCCGTCCTCGAAGGGCTGTGGCTGTGGCGCAAGAACCCGGTGTACCGCGACCTGTACCACTTCTGGTCGAAGATCTTCGCGGTCAACTTCGCCATGGGCGTGGTTTCGGGGCTGGTCATGGCCTACCAGTTCGGCACCAACTGGAGCCATTACTCGGCCTTCGCGGGCAGCATCACCGGGCCGCTGCTGGCCTACGAGGTGCTCACGGCTTTCTTCCTGGAGGCGGGCTTTCTCGGCGTGATGCTGTTCGGCTGGCGCAAGGTCGGCCCCGGCCTGCATTTCTTCGCCACCGTGATGGTGGCCCTGGGTACGCTGGTGTCGGCCACCTGGATCCTGGCCTCCAACAGCTGGATGCAGACGCCCCAGGGTTTCGAGATCGTCAACAACGTGGTGGTCCCGACGGACTGGTTCGAGGTCATCTTCAACCCGTCCTTTCCCTACCGGCTCGCCCACATGACGGTGGCGGCGTTCCTGTCCACCGCGCTGTTCGTGGGCGCGTCGGCGGCGTGGCACCTGCTGCGCGGCAACGACAACCCGCGCGTGCGCACCATGCTGTCCATGGCCATGTGGATGCTTCTCGTGGTGGCGCCCGTGCAGGTCGCCATCGGCGATTTGCACGGCCTGAACACGCTTCAGCACCAGCCGGCCAAGCTGGCGGCGATGGAGGGGCACTGGGAGAGCAAGCCGGGCGAGGGCGTGCCGCTCACCCTTGTCGGCTGGCCCGACATGGAGGCCGAGACCACGCGCTACGCGCTGGAGATTCCCCGGCTCGGCAGCCTGATCCTCACGCACTCGTGGGACGGGCAGTACCAGGGCCTCAAGGAGTTCGCGCCGCAGGATCGGCCCAATGCCGCCATCGTGTTCTGGAGCTTCCGCCTCATGGTGGGGCTGGGCATGCTGATGCTGCTGCTGGGGCTGTGCAGCGCCTGGCTGCGCTGGCGCCGCGGGCTGTACCGCTCGCGGCTCTTTCTGCGCTTTGCGGTCTGGATGGGACCGACGGGGCTGATCGCCATCCTCGCGGGCTGGTTCACCACCGAGATCGGCCGCCAGCCCTGGATCGTCTATGGCGTCATGCGCACGCAGGACGCGGTGTCCAACCACTCCGCGCTGGTGCTGGGCACCTCGCTGATCATCTTTGTCGTGGCGTACTTCATCGTGTTCGGCATCGGCACGCGCTACCTGCTCAAGCTCGTGGCCCTGGGGCCCGACGTCTATGACGATACGGGCGATGACGGCTCCGATGCGCCGCAGCGCCGGCCAGCACGGCCGCTGTCCGCCGCCCCGGACGCACCGGCCGGCGCCATCCACACCACTCCTCGGAAGGGCTGAACCATGGGCATCGATCTACCGGTCGTCTGGATCATCATCATTGCCTTCGGGCTGATGATGTACGTGATCATGGACGGGTTCGACCTGGGCATAGGCATCCTGTTCCCGTTCGTGAAGGCGCGCGAGGACCGCGACGTCATGGTCAACACCGTGGCGCCCGTGTGGGACGGCAACGAGACCTGGCTGGTGCTGGGCGGCGCCGGACTCATGGCCGCCTTTCCGCTGGCCTACGCCGTGGTGCTCAGCGCGCTGTACCTGCCGCTGCTGCTCATGCTGCTGGGCCTCATCTGGCGTGGCGTGGCCTTCGAGTTCCGCTTCAAGGCGGACGAGCACCACAAGCCCTTCTGGGACATCGCCTTCATGGGCGGTTCCTACGTGGCCACGTTCTTCCAGGGCGTGGTGCTGGGGGCGTTCCTGAACGGCTTCGAGGTGCGCGATGGCGTCGCCACGGGCGGCGCGCTGGCCTGGATCACGCCGTTCAGTCTGTTCACGGGGCTGGCGCTGCTGCTGGCCTATGCGCTGCTCGGGGCCACCTGGCTCATCATCAAGACCGAGGGCGCGCTGCACGATCGCATGGTGGCGCTGGCCCGCCCGGCCACGCTGGCGCTGCTGGCGGCCATCGTCATCGTGAGCGTGTGGACCCCGCTGACCCACGCGGCCATCGCGCAGCGCTGGTTCAGCTGGCCCAACCTCGCGTTCTTCGCGCCCGTTCCGCTGCTGGTGCTGGTCACGGCCGTCGGCATCCTGCGCAGCCTGCGCGGCGGCAATCCCGGCGCGGCGCCGTTCCTGCTCACGCTGTGCCTGCTGTTCCTGGGCTACAGCGGCCTGGGCATCAGCCTGTGGCCGCACATCATCCCGCCGGCCATCACCCTGCGCGAAGCGGCCGCGCCGCCGCAGAGCCTGGGCTTCACGCTCGTGGGCGCGCTGCTCATCATCCCGATCATCCTGGCCTATACGGCCTGGTCGTACTACGTGTTCCGCGGCAAGGTGCGCCCGGGCGAGGGCTACCACTGATGGCGCCGCCCGCCCCGCGCAAGCCCTGGCTGCGGCGCATCGGCTGGCTGGTGCTGATCTGGGCCGCCAGCGTCACCACCCTGGGCATCGTGGCGTGGTTGCTCCGGGGACTGATGGGCCTGGCGGGCCTGACCGCCTAGCTCACACCGTGCCTCCCTCAGAGCGTCACGCAACCCGCGACGCATGAAACTGGCGCTACCCAAGCCAGGGCAGCCGAGCAAGGGCCGCCCCGCAGCGAGGGCTGCGTCCCCCTTCCCGCATCGCGTAGCGATGCGAGAGAAGGGGGAAGGCGCGTAGCGCCACAGGGGGTTGTTTCACTTCACCGCGAGGCGGCCCAGCGTGGCCAGCGCGGCTTCGCTGCGCGCGTTCCATTCCTGGCCGTAGTTCAGCCGCAGGCAGTGCGCGAAGCTGCGCGAGGCCGAAAAGATCGGGCCCGGCGCGATGCTGATGCCGTGCTGCAGCGCCTGACGGTGCAGCCGCAGCGTGTCGGTGCCATCGGGTAGCTCTAGCCACAGGAAGTAGCCGCCCGCCGGCTGCGTGGCGCGCGTGCCTGGCGGGAAGTGCGCGGCCACGGCCTCGGCCACGAGCGCCTGGCGCGCGGCCAGGGTTTGGCGCAGGCGGCGCAGGTGCTTGTCGAAGCCGCCGCGCTCCAGATATGTGGCCAGCGCCAGCTGCACGGGCGCCGATGCGCCCAGCGTGGTGGTCAGCTTCTGGCGCGCCACGGCTTGCGCGAAGCGGCCCGGCGCGGCCCAGCCGATGCGATAGCCCGGCGCCAGGCATTTGGAGAACGAGGAGCAGTGCAACACCAGCCCCTCACGGTCGAAGGCCTTGGCGGGCAGCGGGCGCCTGTCGCCGAAGTACAGCTCGGCATACACGTCGTCCTCGATCAGCGGCACGCCGTGGCGCGTGAGCAGCTCCACCAGGGCCTGCTTCTTGGCCTCTGGCATCAGGCCGCCCAGCGGGTTCTGGAAGGTGGTCATGAGCCAGCAGGCCCTGGGGCCGTGGCGCGCGATGGCGTGCTCCAGCGCCGCCAGGTCTATGCCCTCGCGCGGGTGGGTCGGCACCTCAATGGCCTGCAGGCCCATGCGCTCCAGCGTCTGCAGCGCCGCGTAGAACGTGGGTGATTCGACCACCACGGAGTCGCCCGGGCGCGTGACTGCCGCCAGGCACAGGTTCAACGCCTCCAGCGCGCCGTTGGTGACGATGATCTCGTCGGTGCGCACCTGCAGGCCGTCGGCAAGGTAGCGCAGCGCGATCTGCCGGCGCAGCGCCGGGTTGCCGGGCGAGAGGTCGTCCACCGTGCTCCACGGGTCGAGCGCCTGGGCGCTGGCGGCCACGGCTTGCCCCAGGCGGGACAGCGGGAACAGCAGCGGGCTGGGAAAGGCCGAGCCGAAGGCGACCACGTCGCGCGCCATGCTGGCTTCGAGCACCTCGAACACGAGTTCGCTCACGTCCACGGCGATCGACGCGTCCTGCGGCTGCGAGGCCAGCTCCGGCTCGGGCGGGCGCTTGCGCGCGCCCTCGCTCACGTAGTAGCCCGAGCGTTCGCGCGCACGCACCAGGCCGCGCGCCTCCAGCAGGTAGTAGGCCTGGAACACCGTGGAGGCGCTGATGCCGCGGCTTGTGCAAGTGTGGCGCACCGAGGGCAGGCGGTCGCCGGGGCGGAGCACGCCGTCACGGATGGAAGCTTCGATGTCCGCCGCGAGGGCCTCATAGCGTTTCATGCGGCCGATTCTAGGAGGCCGTTCCTGCGGTCCCGCCCGCAGCGCTGAGGCGGGCGCCGCCTCATGCGGCCAGCGGCTCCTCCTGCATGGCCTCGATCTGCTCATGCAGCATGTCCACCTGGCCGCGCCAGTAGTCGCTGCTGCCGAACCAGGGAAAGTTGATCGGAAAGATCGGATCGCTCCAGCGCCGCGCCAGCCACGCGCTGTAGTGGATCAGGCGCAGTGTGCGCAGCGGCTCGATGAGCGCGAGCTCGCGCCGGTCGAAGGGGCGCAGTTGCTCGTAGCCGTCCAGCAGTGCCGACAGCTGTACTGTGCGCTGGCGGCGCTCGCCCGACAACAGCATCCACAGGTCCTGCACGGCCGGGCCCATGCGCGCGTCGTCCAGGTCCACGAAATGCGGGCCGCCGTGGCCGGCGTCGTCCACGGGCGTCCACAGCACGTTGCCGGGGTGGCAGTCACCGTGCAGGCGGATGTTGCTCGCGTCTTTCAAGCTAAATTGGCCCGTAGCGCCCGATAGACAAGCGCCAGCAGCTATTAATTCGAGAGCTTGTTCGCAGGCGTCGCGCCATGCCGTCTGTTGGTCCAGGGGAATGATCTGTGCGCCCAGCAGCCAGTCGCGCGGCTCTTGGCCAAACGCCAGCAGGTCCAGCGCCGGGCGCTGCGCGAAGGGCCGGGCTGCGCCCACGTTGTGGATGCGTGCGAGGTAGCGGCCCAGCCACTCCAGCACCTCGAAGTCGTCCAGTTCGGGCGTGCGCCCGCCGCGCCAGGGACTGACGGCAAAGTCGAAGCCCGCATGCCGGTGCAGGCTGCGGCCGTGCAGCAGCAGGGGCGCGACCACGGGCACCTCGGCATCGGCCAGCTCCTGGGAGAAGGCGTGTTCCTCCAGGATCTGCGCCTCGCTCCAGCGCCCCGGGCGGTAGAACTTCGCCACCACGCGACTGCCGTCTTCCAGCGTGGCCTGGTACACGCGGTTCTCGTAGGAGCCCAGGGCCATCAGCCGGCCGTCGCCATACAAGCCGACGCTGGCCAGCGCGTCCAGCACCAGGTCGGGCGTGAGGCTGGCGTAGGGGTGGAGCGTGTCATCGGTGTGGGGCGCGGTCATGGCGTGATTGTCACGCTTGCGGCAGCCCCGCGGGGTCACTGGCCCAGCGCGTCGAAAGGCAGTTGCTGCTTGACCAGGATGACGGTGCAGGGGGCATCCCGCGCCACGCGGATGGGCACGGTGTCGATGAAGCGCTGCAACTGCAGCCCGTGCGTCGCCGCCCCCAGGATCATCATGCTCACGCGGTTGCCCTCGGCATAGCGGACCAGGGCCTGGGCCACGTCGCTGGCCTCCAGGACGTGGTAGCTGGCGCTGTGGCGCGACAGGTCCAGCCCCGCCGCCCACTGCTTGAGCCGCGCCAGGTGCGTGCGGTGCAGCATGGTCTCGCTGCGCGTGCTGTCGGACGTGCTGCTGGCCGAGGGCGAGATCACCGTCACGCAGGCCAGCCGCGCGCCGGGGCGTATGCCCAGCGAACGGGCAACCGCTTCGCGCAAGGAGTACAGCGTGGCGTCCGTCACGTCGTCGTGCGGCACGGCCACCATGAGGATAGGCACCTCGGCGATCTGGCGCGCCGGCAGCGGGCTGGGCTGGTAGTGCATGCCCGCAGCCTTGATCCAACGCTTGAAGTGCGCGCCCACGCCGGGCCCGCGCAGGCGCCGGCCGCGCTCGGTGATGGGCACCTGGTCGGGGTTGGCCAGGTCAAAGGCCAAGTGCGCGGCCGAAGGGTAGCGCTGCGCGGCTTCGGGTTCCAGACAGCGCAGGATCACCTCCTGTAGCCACTCGGGCAGGTCGGGGCGGTACTGGCGCGGCGGCGCAGGTGTCATCCACAGGCGCTGGCGCATGCCGCCCTGTGTGGTGGGCGAGCCGAAAGGCAGTTCGCCCGTGGCCATCTCGTAGAGCATCACGCCGATCGCGAAGATGTCGCTGCGCAGGTCGCCGCGCACGCCCACCACCTGCTCGGGCGCGATCCAGGTGGGCGAACCCACGGCCTGGCGCATTTCCTCGGCCAGCAGGTCGGGGTAGTGCGCGTGGCAGGACAGGCCGAAGTCCAGCAGCACCACGCTGCCGTCGGGGCGCAGCAGCACGTTGGCGGGCTTCAGGTCCAGGTGGCAGACGTTCTGCTGGTGGATGCTGTGCGCGGCCAGCGCCATGGCGCCGCCGATGCGGGCGATGGTCTCCGCACTGCGCGCAGCGGTGTCGCCCGGCGGGCGATCGTCCAGCCAATGCTGCAGCGTATCGCCGTGCACGTATTCCATGACCAGGTAGGGCAGCCGCATCAGGTCACCCGCCGCCACGAAGCGCGGCGCGTGGTGGCCCGACAGCGTGGGCAGGATGGTCAGCTCGACCTCGAAACCCACGATGTTCTCGGCCCCGTCGCCTGCCGTCATGCGCGGGATCTTCATGGCCATGGGAAAGCCCGGGTCGCGCGACGCATTGGCATAGCCCACGCGGTAGATGTGCGCCATGCCGCCCGCGTGGATGCACTCATGCACCACGAAGCCGTCGATCTCGGTGCCGGGCGTGAGCAGCTTCATGGGGCGGTGGTGTGTCTGGTCCTAGAGGGTGGAAAGGACGGCTCAGCGCCCGCGCTCCAGCCGGTCGGCAAAGAACGTGGGCAGACCGCTGGCGCGCACGGCGGCCGCGGCGGCGGCATGGTTGTAGGCCACGCGCTGGAAGGTGATGGTGGCGGCGTCCGGGTCGAACAGGGCATACATGGCGCGCGTGTCGCCATCGCGCGGCTGGCCGCACGAGCCGGCGATGGCCAGCCACTGGCGGTGCGGCGGCACGGGCACGGGCACGCCCGGCTGGGGCGAAAAGCGCATCAGCTTGGCCGTGGGCGTGAGGAAGTACAGCGCCTGCTCATGCACGTGGCCGCAGAAGACGTAGCGGATGGCCGGGTCGATGCGCGTGGCGGCGGTCATGCAGCGCTCGGCGGCGTTGCTGTCGGTGATGTAGTGCCAGCGCTCGGGGCCGTCGGCGCTGGCGTGCACTAGCAGCGCGTCGGGCCCCAGGCGCTCGGTCAGCGGCAGGCCGGCCAGGAAGGCACGCTGGCGCTCGTCCAAGTGCGGATGGGTCCACTGTGCGCTCTGGTCGCCCAGGTTCTGGGCAACGGCGGGCGGGGCGAGGGCGGCCGCGTCATGGTTGCCGCGCACGCACAGTGCGCCCGCGGCGGCCAGCTGCATGGCCCGGTCGAGCACCGGGCCGGGGTCCGCGCCATAGCCCACCAGGTCGCCCAGCAGCGCGAACTGCTGTGCACCGTGCGCTCGCGCATGCTCCAGGCAAGCGTCGAAGGCGGGCAGGTTGGCGTGGATGTCGGACAGCAGGGCAATCTTCATGGCGCGGGCAATGCAGGCGAAGCGGGGGACAGACCGCGCATGATGAACCCGGAAGCTGAGCGCTCGCTTGCAATGGGTATCCCGCCAGACTAGGGAAAACGCGGAGAACTGCGCCGCCCGCTACGGTGCCTCAGGCCAGGGTCAGCGTCACGTCGATGTTGCCGCGTGTGGCGTTGGAGTAGGGGCAGACCTGGTGCGCGTCGTTGACCAACTGCTGCGCCTGGGCGCGGTCCATGCCGGGCAGGTGCACCTTCAGGCGTGCGGCGATGCCGTAGGCATTGGGGATCGTGCCCAGGTCCACCTCGGCGTCGATGGCCAAGTCCTGGGGCAGGGTCAGCTTTTGCTTCGCGGCGACGGCCTTGATGGCGCCGATGAAGCAGGCCGAGTAGCCGGCGGCGAAAAGCTGCTCGGGGTTGGTGCCCGTGCCGCTGCCGCCGGGCGAGGACAGCTGGACCTGCAGCCGTCCGTCATCGCTGCGCGATGCGCCGTCGCGCCCGCCGGTGGTGTGGGCGCGGGCGGTGTAGAGAACCTTGTCGAGCGTGGTCATGGGTGCATCCTTTCAGAGTGGAACAAAGGCCCCGCCAACGGGGGCATGAGGGAAAACGGTGTCAGGCCTGCGGCTGCACGAGCCGGTCGCGCAGCGCATGGAGCTGCGCGGTCAGGGCGCCAATGTCGGCGGGTGTGCACTGCGTGCGGGCCAGCACGCAGTGCGGGATGGGCTGGGCGCCATCACGCAGCGCACGCCCCTGGCCGGTGAGCGTGATGCGCACGCGGCGCTCGTCCTGCACGTCGCGCAGCCTCGCCAGCAAACCTGCGGATTCCAGGCGCTTGAGCAGCGGTGTGAGCGTGCCCGAGTCGAGGAACAGGCGCTCGCCCAGCTCGGAGACGGTGAGCCCGTCACGCTCCCACAGCGCCAACATCACCAGGTACTGCGGATAGGTCAGGCCCAGGGTGTCGAGCAGCGGCTTGTAGAGCTTGGTCATGGCCAACGACGCGGAATACAGCGCGAAGCACAGTTGGTTGTCCAGCAGTAGCTCGGGCGGGCTGGGTGGCGTGGCGGTGTTGCGGGAGGGCATGGCTCGCATTATTTCCTATTATTAACAGTTTAATAGTTAAAAATTAAATATTTAGCTATTAAATTGTGTAATCTATAGTTGGGGAGCTGCTTATGCCCAGTGCACCTGGGAACGGTGCAGCTGATCGACGCGGGGGTTTCTAAACTGCCTATGCGGCAGTGAACTCACCGCGCCGCGCCCTTGATGGGCAAGCGCTTTTCTGAGCTGCCTATGCGGCAGTGAACTCGGAAATCTTCTTCAACGGCCTGGCCGCCCTTTTCTGAGCTGCCTATGCGGCAGTGAACGGAAAGAGCGCTGCCGCCCTGTGGCGCCGGCATTTCTGAGCTGCCTATGCGGCAGTGAACGTTGCGGCGCAGCTCCGGCAGCGCGGCAGTTATTTCTGAGCTGCCTATGCGGCAGTGAACGCCCAGCACTGGCCGCGCCCGAGTGGCATGACTTTCTGAGCTGCCTATGCGGCAGTGAACATGGGCAGCGCACTCGGTGCCAGTGCTGAGATTTTCTGAGCTGCCTATGCGGCAGTGAACGCATTCCGCCTCGGATATCTCAAAGGGTTTGATTTCTGAGCTGCCTATGCGGCAGTGAACTTGCGCTGCACGCGCACGACCTGCTGGCCATGTTTCTGAGCTGCCTATGCGGCAGTGAACGCAAGGGCTGGCTGATCTGGTGGAAGATGGGCTTTCTGAGCTGCCTATGCGGCAGTGAACGATCGCGCCTGGAAGGATGGCGCGCACCAGCTTTTCTGAGCTGCCTATGCGGCAGTGAACCGCAAGCCCTAGCTCGCTCGTAATGGTGCGTATTTCTGAGCTGCCTATGCGGCAGTGAACTCCGGCTCGATCACTGCTGTCAATTCGGTGCTTTTCTGAGCTGCCTATGCGGCAGTGAACTACCTCGACACCTGCAAAGCGCTCGGGTCAAATTTCTGAGCTGCCTATGCGGCAGTGAACTCCCACGTCGCTACTGCAGTTCCACGCAAGATTTTCTGAGCTGCCTATGCGGCAGTGAACGGCTGTCTCCAATGAAAAAGCCCTCGATTGAGTTTCTGAGCTGCCTATGCGGCAGTGAACACCACAGTCTTCTTCGCCATCTCGCCGTAGTCTTTCTGAATCGCCCCGGATTCCCTAGACACTTTTGAGCCGTTGGGAATG
>NZ_JSYI01000021.1:0-2713 GCF_001023515.1 Diaphorobacter sp. J5-51
AGACGGACACCGGCCCAGCGGGCAACAGGTGCCCGTCAGGGTGGTGAAGAAAGCCTTCCGAAGATGGCTTTTGGTTGATCAGGCGGGGTGGCGCTGATCTTTGTTGTCACTCTTAGGAGTTGGTGGCTGATGCCGTGCCTGCGCGAGCAGGTGCATCTGCCGACGCATCTCTTTGACTGCGCCAACAAGCGGGGCAAAGTAAATCCGTGGCGCTTCGTGTGCCGCCAACCGGATTTCCTGTAGGACTCGGTTCATTGGCTTGACTTCTTCATAGCTGCGATGCCCGTTGTGACCAGATGCCACAGCAGCAGTACCGCGTCGATGGTCACAATAGCATGTTCCAGCAGTGTGAGCACACCAACGACATACTCGGAAGACCCGCTGGCTTTAAGCCAGTGGACAAGCTCTCCCAGTCCATATGCTGGCAGGGCGATGATCACGAAGATCACCGACCCGACAAGGGTATGGGTCAACCGAGGAAATAGTTGATATTGATCGCCGCGCCAACGGCGAATACGGCAACAACTACCAGATCCTCGAAGGCCTCCCGTGAGGCCAGTAGGTTCTTGAGATGGTTCTTGATGGAGCTCATGAGGTTCTTTCGAAAGGGATGAGCCCCGCCATCGGGGGGCTACCCCGATGGGATGGATTTTTGCAGAATGCCCTGCACGCTCCGAGGGGCCTTGGGCATGAATGAAGGGGTCAAGCCTCCATGTCATCGACATGGAGGGAAACGCATTCCACGGTGCCTTGGGCTGCAAACGCAGCACTCGCCGCTTCTACTTTGCGCACCAGCGTTTCATTGCTGATGTCGATGCGATCGCGGAACTCCCAGAACTGATCGCCCTTGCGAGCGAAGACGCTGGTGACGTTGCCGCAATACAGCTCCAAGAACCGGAAGCTCTCGATGCCCTGATAGTTGCCCCAGCGAACCGGGGGCAGGCAATCGAGCGCCTCGTAAAAACGCTCTTTCGTGATGGGCCGAGGGGCGGTCACATAGCTGTCGTCCCGGAGCTTCTTGAAGGTGTCGTAATCGATCACCTGTACATCGACTCCCAGACTCTGGCTGTGCTCTTGCTGCGTCAAGTGACTGAAGAGGCCAACGATCTTGCCGTCCTCGCACTCGTGAAGTTCGTCCACAAGTTGAGGATGGGGCTTCTCGCTCGAAGCGGGGATGTAGAACACCTGCGTGCTCTGGTTTTCTTGTGTTGCCATGGTTTTCTCCTGTGTGAAAAAAACCGGGGGCACTTGTCCCACGGGGGGGCAGTGACCCCGGTGGGTTTTGATTTGCCAGGCCGTAGGGCTTGGACGGTGGTTGCTGCTTTGCCAAAGGCGCGGCCAGCTGCCGCATCAAGCCATCTGCATTACGCAGACGGGTGAAATCGCTTTCCAAAGCCACGCCCATTGGAGGAGGCTTTGGAAAGCCCAGCAGCCCCCTCGCGGAGTGCTGCCGGTGCTCAAGGCAGGGGATGATCAGGCGGGCATGCCTGCGTCCTCTGCGGCATCGTCGTCGATGCTTTCGTAGGGTTCTATTTCCTTGCCGCATGCAGGGCACTTGTCGTTGCACATGCAACTCCAGCGTTCTTCCCATTCGATGCCCGGTTGTACCGTGCAGTCGTCATGGGAATACAGGTTGGTGTACATGGCCTCGTGTTGATTTTCAGCGGTGCGTGCTTGTTCCATGATTTTCTCCGTTGGATGAAGCGAGGCACCGATCCCTATGCGGGGGAGATGCCCCGCATGGGTTGAGAATGGGTTACTTCACCAAGTGCAGGAGGGCCGCGAGTTGGTTCAAAGCTTCCTTGTTGAGGAGGACGATCATCGCAGCGAGTACGATGAATTGGATCGTTGTCTTCTTGTCCTGCTTCACCAGGGATAGTTCAAGACGAGATATGTCGGATTTCACCGTATTGATGTCTTCCTTCACAGCAAGCTCAGATCGTGCAATGTCGGTCTTCGTTGCAAGTCTCACGTTTTCAATATCGCCCTTCAGTTCAGCGATATCGGCATTGGTGGCGAGTTCGTCGAGCATCTCTTTCCGCAGCTCATCCTTCACCTCCAGCTTGCGCTGGCTGGCGATTTCCTTGCTGCGCTCAGCCACGTGCGACATGGACGTTTCGATGCTCTTTGCAACTTGCATGGCATCTTCACGCCCGAGCCGTCGTTCTAGAAGCTCAAAGATCTCAAAGGGGACGTGCATGGCGGTCATTCTAAGCTCCGTTTCATGATGTTGAAAGCGGCCCCGCCCCTGGCGGAGACGGTTCCGCAAGGGGATCACTGTGCGCTTGCGCGCGGGTAGTGCTAGAGGTGCTGCAGGTCGCGGCGTTCAGATGGCAAGGCCAGTGCTGATCGCCAGCTGATTGCGTGTAGCGCCTGCTTTCGCTTGTCGGCATTGGTTGCGCATTTGCCGCGTCATTTGGGCCACGCGAGCGCGAAGCTCATTTGCCGCTTGGTCGCGATGTGGATTCAGATAGCGAAACAAATGCAATCCATCACACCGCGCGTCGGTAAGCAATGCGCCCATTCCGCCAAACTCTTCGCTACCGATACCGCATATCTTGTTTGCGATATGCGCAGTAGCGCAATGAGCTCGGTATGCTGGGCGGGTACGCCAATACTCGAATTTCATACCGTTGGCGATGCAGGCTGTTCTGAATATCATGGTGAAACTCCAAAAAAAATGGAGTCACCAATCCCCTTGGGGACTGGCGAC
>NZ_JSYI01000022.1:0-4349 GCF_001023515.1 Diaphorobacter sp. J5-51
GTTGCATTACGCAGCGAGGGACAAATCTGGTTTTCTGAAGCATCCAGCAGAGAATAGATGCTTTAGAAAACCATCCCCGAGGGGATGGTTTGTTTATTTTTGCAGCGGGTAGTGCAATTTTTTAGAGTCTACGCGCCTGCTCGATGAGTTCCATCAAGCAGTTGTGAGAGTCCGAGTGACCTTCGTCCGGATCCTCGCATTCTTGATATGGGTTGCCATCGTCTTTGTCATAGCCCCACAGATTGAGAGCAGCAACGTGCTGGACGAACCCAGCGAGCTTTTCTGCGTACTCCATGGATTGAGACAACGCCTGCTGTGTCGCAGCCAGGGCATTTGCCTTTTGCGACAGCTTTGCGACCTGGAGTTGATCAAGCAGAGCGATCAGACATGACCGCTTGACGATCGTATAGTCACCTCCACAGCCATCACTGGACTCACTGTCACGAACATCGTTCGCGAGGTGCTCAACGTCGTGTTCTTCCTCCAGTTCGGAGGCGGGAACTTCCGCAGTGGAACCGTGACGATTCTTGATGAGTACCATCGTGCCTGGATACTCGATGTCTCCGCTATCGGAATCGACAACGGAGACCTGGTAGTGCCCGGAGGCCATATCCTCATCGGGATCATTCCACCAGACGGTATCGCCAGGTTTGGGAGATTTCAGTATATTGGTTATTTTACCTTGCGGATACATGTCCATGGCTTGTTCCCTGGCATGCTCCGCATCCTCGGCTTGGCAGATGAAATATACGCAAGTTCTTGCATTCTCATCTTCAAGCAGCGTAACCATATGAGTTCTGAGATTGTCGTTCATGATGACTCCTAAAAAAATGCGGGGTCATCTCACGGGGAGATTTCCCCGCGTGGGTTGAATTACTTTTGGAAGAATCCTACGGTATAGCAACGAATCTGCCATGCGAACGCATGAAATCCCCGATTGCTGATGCCGTAGTACTCAGATGCCTCCATGTCGCATGCAATTGCGTGCATGCCTCTTCGGTGCCTGATTGAAATTTTCGACATGATGCTCCACTTCAAATTCGCCTAATCAAAGACAATGCTTTCCGTGACAACGAACCAACTACCGTAGTACTTGGCTATCTCGCTGTTGGCAATAATCCCCAAGACGTGCTTGAGACGCTCGGTGTAGGGCAGGTTGTCCGGGCGGTTAAACCGGATTTGCCCCCCTTGTCGCGCCTCGCTTCGGATAGGTTTCAGGCGCATGTAGGCCAGTACCTCCCCGGTCTTATCCTTGATGGTTGAGCCATCAACGATGTAGTCGAGCTTTTTGATTTCCGATTCCGCCTTTTCGACCGTGAGCTGCTTGATGCCATTGGCGCTCACAAGATAGATTTCTCTTGTCTTGTAACCGCTATGCACCGTGGCCAGTGCCCAGTCGTTCTGCTTGGGATGAATCCCGATCTCGGTGAGATGGGTTCCATTGGGCGTGATCACCCAAAGGAATTTCCCTTCAGGTGTCCACCCGGATTGCAGGGCGTGGTTGTCGTACAGGTAGAAGTCTTGCTCGTAGGCCTGCAGTAGGCCACGTTGCTTCGCCGCTTCTGCGACGATCTTCATCTGCGCATAAATTTCTTCGTACTTCATGGTGACTCCATAAAAAAATGGGGATCACCATGCCCCACTGGGGATAGGTGGCCCCGTGGGTTGTGTGTCGCTTTCGCGTCTATTGCTGATTCATCTTGCGATAGGCCAGCGGCCTTTCAATCCTCAGCAGTACGCTGGAGGGGTAGAACTTGTTCTCCCAAACGTCCTTGGGGGCGTTTGGGGCAATGAGCTCTGTGCCGATTCTACGGCGTCTCAGCCAAGTTGTGGAGACCAGACCTGAGGGCGGCAATCGCCCCCAGGTTGGTGTTAGTACATCGCTATTGTTGGAGTTGCCTCTGCGCGGTATGCATCATCGAATGCCTTGCGAGCAGCAGGGCGATCGTCAGGTGCTTCCAGGGCGATGGCTCGCTTTGCCCAGTCCGAATGGAACGCTGAGCAGGCAGCGTCCCGTCGCTTCGAGGCACGCCCTGCCATGGTTCCGGCATGGGCATAAGCTTCGATAGCGTTCAGTTGTACAGGCGATTTCGTTTCCATTTTGTGTCCTCTTTCTTTAATGGACGGGCACCGGCCCAGAGGGCAACAGGTGCCCGTCAGGGTGGTGAAATTTTGCTTAGCCGCGTCAGACGCTCAGGCAACCTAATGCGGGTATGACTTGATCGGCGTGGAAGGCTATGACCACGTTGCCACCTTTCAGAAAACCTGCTGACCACGGATAGACCATGACGATGCCATCATGACCTCGGAGCCGCAGGGCTTGCATCAACTCGCTTCCGTAAGCTTCCAGGCCGTGCTTGTCTATGCGGTCGATGACAATCTGAGCTGCTTCAGATCCTAGAACCTGTTCCAGCAGTTCACCATTGACAGCTGCGTCCAATGATTCATCCGATGGGTGGAAAACCCATGGATTCGTGATGTTGGCGTACACGGGAATCGTGAACTTGCCATACTCATTGCATGCACCTTCAGAAAGGTCGCTGAGATAGATTCCTGGCCCTTGTGCCCCAGCCTTGCCTGGCGATAGGCCGCCTGAGGCAATTTCTGGATGACGAGTGCCATGGAATAGCTTTTTCAGCTTGCCATTTCCATCCAAAATTCTACTTTTTGGAAAAAAGGTTCGCTCTATCATGCAAACTCAATCGCAATCTTGCCGTAGCCATGATGCTTGGCCTTGCCCACGATGATTGTCACATCGTGGCCGAGCCTTGCCACCAGTTCTAGCATTTTTGCTTCACTCACGCCACGGAACTGACCACGAGTGATCTTTGAGATTTTTGACTGATCAATCCCTAGCAGATCGGCTGCGGCTTCTTGGGTGAGGTGCCGAGCCTTGATTGCCCGTGCAATTTCTGCCGCCAGAGATGCCTTGCGCTGCATTTCTGCGGCGTCTGAATAACCAAGGTCGGCATACACATTGGTAGAGCCAACTTCAATTGCGATTGTCATTTTTTTTGACTCCTTTCGTCTGTTGAAACCAAGCAGCATGATCTTCCTCAGCGTCTTTCAACCTTGATTTGATCAGGTCAATGTCTGGTTTTGGTGTTTCGATGCCATTTGTCGATTTCTTCTGGAAACAGTGCAAGACGTAGATCCAGTGGGCAAGTCGAACCGTGTAAACGGCTCGATAGGTTCCACCCTCGTCGCTTTCAATCACCTCCAGAACGCCCGCTGATCCAAACCCCTTCAGAGGCTTAGCGGCGTCATGTTTTTGCCCATCCTGCGCGAGTCCCAAAGCGAACCCAAAAACGTCTTGAACGTCATCCGGCATCTCTTTGAGATCCTCTTTTGAGGAGCCAACCCACTTGATGGGTTTGCGTGCAGGGTGCCTCATGATGGATTATGTCTAAATTGGCATACGGCGTCAATCGTGCTTTCGATTTCACGCTGTAACTTAGCCCCAGCATTGAGTGCTGCGGTCACTTCCTTGAGCCCTTCTATTTGAGCGCGAAAGGCAGGATCTTCGGATGCCGAAGGGCCACCGAGGGGTTCATTATGTAATGTCATTTCCGTTTCCAAATAAAACGGACACCGGCCCCAGAGGGCAACAGGTGCCCGTCAGGGTGGTAAAGAAAGCCATCGGAAGATGGCGTGGATTTTCAGGTGCGGGTCAGGCTACCTGACGCTCGCGTTCATGAACAATGGCGCTGCCGTGTGCTTGCCGCACATCTGCCGCTTCAAGTGTTTTCACGCCGATGGTGTGTCCGTCCATGGTCAGAAACTCAACCTCGTAGGCCACTCCTTGTCCGTGAATATGAATCACGATTCCGATATCGCCTGGCTCCAGACCGAGGTCTGGCAATGGCTTCTTGAGCACGACCTGTGTGTGTTCTTTGAGCATTCTTACCTCCTAGCCTGGGTAGGCAGTTATCAATCGCACACCAACGGAACCGCTGTCTTGCTGCCATACAGCAGAGACTACTGGCGGTGGTATGCGGCCACTTGGGGTTCTCAAAGGCCCCGTCACAATGTACTTGGTTCCGAAGGCGGTCGCAACGACACTGACCACTGGGCAATTCTGGGCGTGCTCCAGCAGGCAGTCACGCAAAGTTTCCCAATTTTCCTGGACAAATCCATACCGACTGAAATGACCGAACTTCCCCCGGCTATTCACAGGGTGAAGTAGATATCCAACCAATTTGGCGTTGTCGATCCGCCGCTCTGTGGGGAGTGGCGGTGGTGTCATTTGTGTGCAACCTTTCGGTCACGATCAATGTAATTTGAAATTCGCCGTTCTCCTAAGAAAGAGACGGACACCGGCCCAGCGGGCAACAGGTGCCCGTCAGGGT
>NZ_JSYI01000023.1:0-105917 GCF_001023515.1 Diaphorobacter sp. J5-51
GCGATCGACTTCCCCGTGGGGAGGGAGGCATCCATTACATCTCCTTGGAAGGCTTCCTGCGGCTTCGCCCACCCGGCGAGGCGACCGCAGACGGGTTCTACAGTCCCAGCGCGTCGGCCAGCGCGTTCATGCGCTGGCTCACGCCGGCATCCATGGCCATGGGGCGGCCCCATTCGCGCTGGGTCTCCCCGGGCCATTTGTTGGTGGCGTCCAGTCCCATCTTGCTGCCCAGGCCTGCCACGGGTGAAGCGAAGTCCAGGTAGTCGATGGGCGTGTGCTCGATCAACAGGGTGTCGCGCGCCGGGTCCATGCGTGTGGTCAGGGCCCAGATGACTTCCTTCCAGTCGCGCGCGTCCACGTCCTCGTCCACCACCACGATGAACTTGGTGTACAGAAACTGGCGCAGGTGGCTCCACACGCCCATCATCACGCGCCGTGCATGGCCCGCATAGGCCTTGCGGATGCGCACCACCGCCATGCGGTAGCTGCAGGCCTCGGGCGGCAGGTAGAAGTCGATGATCTCCGGGAAGGCGCGCTGCAGCAGCGGCACGAACAGCTCGTTCAGCGCCAGGCCCAGCATGGCCGGCTCGTCGGGCGGCTTGCCGGTGTAGGTGCTGTGGTACAGGGCGTCCTGGCGCTGCGTGATGCGCTCGACGGTGAACACGGGGAACTCGGCGCACTCGTTGTAGTAGCCAGTGTGGTCGCCGTAGGGGCCTTCCAGCGCGTGCTGCCAGCCGCTCTTGTGGTTGGCATCGGGATGGATGTGGCCTTCCAGCACGATCTCGGCGCTGGCCGGCACCTGCAGCGGCACGCCCAAAGCGGGCGCCACCTCGGTGCGCGCGCCGCGCAGCAGGCCGGCGAACTGGTATTCCGACAGCGTGTCGGGCACGGGCGTGACGGCGCCCAGGATGGTGGCCGGGTCGGCCCCGATGGCCACGGCCACCGGGTAGGGCTGGCCGGGGTTGAGCCGGCAGTGGTCGGCAAAGTCCAGCGCACCGCCGCGGTGCGACAGCCAGCGCATGATGAGCTGGTTCTTGCCCAGCAGCTGCTGGCGGTATATCCCTAAGTTCTGGCGTGCCTTGCGCGGCCCGCGCGTGATGGTGAGGCCCCAGGTGACCAATGGCGCCACGTCGCCAGGCCAGCAGTGCTGGATGGGCAGGCGGGTCAGGTCGACGTCGCTGCCCTCCCACACCACCTCCTGGCAGGGCGGGCGGCGCACGGTGGCCGGGGCCATGCTCCACAGGGTCTTGAGCAGGTCGCGCTTGCCCCACAGGTCCTTCATGCCGCGCGGCGGCTCGGGCTCCTTGAGCTGCGCCAGCACCTCGCCGAAGGCGCGGATTTCCGGCAGCCCCGCCACGCCCAATGCGCGGGCCACGCGCCCGGGCGTGCCGAACAGGTTGGCGAGCACCGGCATGGTATGGCCCGTGGGGTGCTCGAACAGCAATGCGGGGCCGCCCGCGCGCAGTACGCGGTCGGCCAGCGCGGTCATTTCCAGGTGAGGGGATACGGGCTCGGCAATGCGGCGCAATTCGCCCGCGGCCTCCAGCTGGGCCATGAAGTCGCGCAGGTCGCGGTAATGCATGCTTTGAATGAAATCAGGCTCCAGCGCTTATCCAGCAAGCGCTAGCAGCTATTGTTTCAGGAGTCCAACGGCAGGCCCTGCCATTGCGGCGCCAGGGCGTGCTCCAGCCCCAGCAGGTCCAGCACGCGGGCCACGCTGTGGTCCACGATCTCGCCCACGCTGGTGGGGCGCTGGTAGAACGCGGGCATGGGCGGGCACACGATGCCGCCCATCTCGGTCACCGTCGCCATGTTGCGCAGGTGCACCAGGTGCAGAGGGGATTCGCGCACCATCAGCACCAGGCGGCGCCGCTCCTTGAGCACCACGTCGGCCGCGCGCGTGAGCAGGTTGTCCGCCAGGCCGTGGGCCACGGCCGCCAGCGTGCGCATGGAGCAGGGCGCCACCACCATGCCGTGCGCGGCGAACGAGCCGCTGGCAATGCTGGCGCCCACGTTGGCGAGGTCGTGCACCACGTCCGCCAGCGCCTCGACGCTGGCGCGGTCCATGTCCAGCTCGTGGCGCAGGTTGCGCCAGCCGGCGTCGGAGACGACCAGGTGCGATTCCACGTTGGGCATGTCCTGCAGCGCCTGCAGCAGGCGTGCGCCATACACGGCACCGCTGGCGCCCGAGATGCCCACGATCACGCGGTGGGGCGGCTGGCTCATGCGGCGGCCTTGGAGCGCAGGGGATGGTCGTGCAGGTCGGCCTGGATGCGCGCCAGCACCTGGGCGGCCTCGGCCGGGTCGAAGTCCTGGTGGTTGCGCTTCTTCACGCCGTATTCATGCAACTGGAAGTGGCGTGCCGGCGTAATGCCGTGGCGCGCCAGGCTGCTCTTCACGCACACCAGGGGGCAGCCGTCGAGCGCGATGATGGGACGGCCCGAGCGCGCCAGCTTGACCAGCTTGGGCACGTCGCCCCCCACGCCAGCGATGCACGACATCTCCGCCACGCCCTCACGGTCCAGCCGCACGGCGACATGGTTGGCCAGCTGCGCGGCGCTGGAGCAGCCGGAGCAGGAATAGACCAGCGGGTGGGCATCGCAAGGGGCAGGTTCCGTCACGAACGACCTCCAAAGAAGGGCGGAAGAGGCGGCAATTGTCGCGCAAGCTGCGGTGCCCAGCGCGAGAGCACGGCGCGCGGCGCCCAGTGGCGCGGGTCGAGCACGGGCAGGTCGATGGCGTCCAGCGCGTTCTTGACCACCAGGCCCAGCTCGGTGTCGCCCTCCATCACCAGGCGGCGGTTGAAGAACAGCGTGTCCGGGTCCTGGCGGCGTTGCGCCAGCAGCACGAAGTCCTGCGCATTGGCGCTGATCGCGAGGTCCGGGTTGCCCTGCGGCGCGCTGGGCGCAAAGCGTTGGCCGTTCCAAGTGAAGTCGAAGGCCACGCGCGCGTCGCGCACGCGGATGGACAGGCGCTTGTCCTTGAGCAGGTCCTTCACGTCCTGCGGCAGGTGGCGCGACAGGGCCAGGTTGATGGCCGTAACCAGCAGGACCGAGCCCGGATAGGCGGGCAGACGCGAGAGCACGGCGCCCACGGGGCGCGGCAGGGTGAACGGTGCGGGTGGGGTAGCGGTCATGGCTTGAAGGAGTAAGTGCGGTGGCTCAGGATGTCACGGCGGGCTGCACCAGATCCAGTCCGGGCTTGCCGTGCCAGTAACCGTTGCAGGGGGCCTCGGGCATCAGGGGGCGCATGCGGTCAAGGGCACCTGCATCGGGTTGGGGCGCCTTGCGGGCCGCGTCGAAGGCGGCGATGACCTCTGCCATGTGCTGCGATTGGGGGGACAGGCGCAGCAGTTCCACGCCCAGCGCGCGCAGCGCAGGTACGTCCTGGATGAGGTTGTGCACGCGCGCCGACTGGGTCTGGATGCCGTTGAGCACCAGGAAGCCCTCGCCTTCGCGGGTGGCCAGCAGCTGGCCGTCCGGGTGCTCGATGCAGCGAAAACCGCAGTCGTCCTTGGGCAGGTTGTGGTGGCGTGCCGTGAAGCAGCGCGCCGAGAACGCCAAGGGCATGCGGCCGTAGGCGAAGACTTCGGTCTCCAGCCCCGCGGGCTTGTGCTGCTGCAGCACGGCCAGGTCGGCCTGGCGCATCTCCAATGGCATGACCCAGCGGCTGGCGCCCAGGCCGACCATCCAGTTCAGCGAATCGGCATTGAACAGGTTGAGCTGGGGGCCGGCGACGAAGGCGCGCTTGCCTGCGAGCTGGTGCACGGCGCCCATGTCGTTCGCCTCGATGAGGAATTCCTCGTCCTGGGCGATCTTGTGCATGGCGGATACGTCGGAGGTGGACTCCAGCAGCACCATGGTGGAGAGCACCGCCTGCTTGCCGGCGTCGCGCAGCATGCGTGCGATGTCGATCCAGTCGCTCTGGCGCAGCTCGCGGCGGCGCGAGCACACGGCTTCGCCAAGGTAGACGACGTCCACCGGCGTCTCGGCCATGGCCTGGTAAAAATCAAAAACGGTATCGCGCGGCCAGTAGTACTGCAGCGGGCCCAGGGCTAGTTTCATCTTGATGCTCTCAGTTCTTCAGGGGGCCAAGCGCAGTCCCCGCCGCATAAATCGGCGTGACCCAGGCCCAGGCTGCCGGGCAACGGCACAGGGGGGTGTTCTTCGCACTTCATTTCCAGGGGCGGTGGTAGGCGCCCAGCGTGTGCTGCTGGCCCTCGGCCACCTGGTCCAGGCTGGCCATCCAGGCGGTCTTGGGGCTGTACAGGTGGCCTTGCGCCATGCAGTGGTCGATGGCCTCGCGCCAGACCTTGGTCACCTGGGCCACGTACGCGGGGCTGCGCTGACGGCCCTCGATCTTGAAGGCACGCACGCCCATCTTCACAAGCTTGGGCAGCAGTTCCAGCGTGTTGAGGCTGGTGGGTTCCTCCAGCGCGTAGTAGTTGCTCTCGTCGCCCACGTCGAAGCGGCCCTTGCACAGCGTGGGGTAGCCGGCGTTCTCGCCGTTGCCGTAGCGGTCGATGAGCACGCCATTCAGGCGCGACTCCAGGCCCTTGGGCGTCTCCTGCCAGCGCACGAACTTCGCGGGTGAGCACACGCCGTGCGTGTTGGGCGACTCACCCGTGGCATAAGACGACAGCGCGCAGCGCCCTTCGACCATCACGCACAGGCTGCCGAAGGCGAACACCTCGATCTCCACCGGCGTGCGGTCGATCACCTGGCGCACCTGCTCCAGCGAGAGCACGCGCGGCAGCACGGCGCGCTGGATGCCGAACTGCTGGTGGTAGAAGTTGATGGCGTCGTGGTTGGTGGCCGAGCCCTGCACCGACAGGTGCAGCCGCAGCTGCGGATGGTGGCGCATGGCGTATTGCATCAGGCCGGGATCGGCCATGATCACGGCGTCGATCCCCCAGGCGGCCGCGCGGTCCAGGGCGGCGCGCCAGGGGGCGGGGTTGGCGGCCTGCGGGTAGGTGTTGAGTGCCAGCAGCACCTTGCGCCCGCGCGCATGGGCGTAGGCAATGCCGTTCTGGATGGCCGCCTCGTCAAAGTTCAGACCCGCGAAATTGCGTGCATTCGTCGCGTCGCGCAGTCCGAGGTAGACGCAGTCGGCTCCGCCGTCAACGGCCGCCTTGAGTGCAGGCAGGCTGCCGGCGGGGCAGACCAGTTCGGGTGCGGAAGGGATGTCGGGGGAAGTCGGTTGGCGGGCTGGGTCGGTCACGGGGGCGCTCTTTCGGCTGGCTTGTGCGCGGATCGTCTGATCCTGCGCAGGCTGCGTACCTTAGGTCGCGGTGAATACCCATAACCTGATTTTTGTCAACGATGGGCCGGTCGTTCCTGAATAAACAGATCGGGATTGACCAAAGCCCAGGCAAAAAAAGGCCCGCTGTCCGCGGGCCTTGTCCAGGGGGTCAGCTGAAGAAGCTCTTGAGCCGGTCGGTCCAGCTCTCGGTGGACGGCGAATGCTTGGCACCGCCCTTCTTGAGCGACTCGTCCAGTTCCTTGAGCAGCTTGCGCTGGTGCTCGGTGAGCTTGACCGGGGTTTCCACGATGATGTGGCAGTACAGATCGCCGGGGTAGCTGGAGCGCACCCCCTTGATGCCCTTGCCCCTCAGGCGAAACTGTTTGCCGGCCTGTGTGCCTTCGGGGATATCGATGGCCGCCTTGCCCTGCAGCGTGGGCACCTCGATCTCTCCACCCAGCGCCGCGGTGATGAAGCTCACCGGAACCTGGCAGTGCAGATCGTCGCCGTCGCGCTCGAAGATGTCGTGCTTCCTGATGCGGATCTCGATGTACAGGTCGCCCGGCGGCCCGCCATTGGTGCCCGGTTCCCCGTTGCCGGTGGAGCGGATGCGCATGCCGTCGTCGATGCCGGCGGGGATCTTCACCTCCAGCGTCTTTTGTTTCTTGACCCGGCCCTGGCCGTGGCAGGTCGTGCAGGGCTCGGGAATGATCTTGCCCGTGCCGCGGCAGTGGGGGCAGGTCTGCTGCACGCTGAAGAAACCCTGGCGCATCTGCACCGTGCCAGAGCCCTGGCAGGTGCCGCAGGTCTTGGCGCTGGTGCCGGGTTTGGCGCCGCTGCCGTGGCAGGTCTCGCAGCTTTCCCAACTGGGAATGCGGATCTGCGCTTCCTTGCCCTTGGCGGCTTCCTCCAGCGTGATTTCCATCGCGTAGGAGAGGTCGTTGCCGCGGTACACCTGCCGGCCGCCGCGCCCGCGCGCGCCGCCGAACATGTCGCCGAAGATGTCTCCGAAGGCTTCGGCAAAGCCACCAAAGCCCTCGGCGCCACCCATGCCGCCACGCATGTTGGGGTCTACGCCCGCGTGGCCGTACTGGTCGTAGGCGGCGCGTTTCTGTGCGTCGGACAGGATCTCGTAGGCTTCCTTGGCCTCCTTGAACTTCTCCTCGGCAGGCTTGGCAGCATCACCCTGGTTGCGGTCAGGGTGGTACTTCATGGCGAGCTTGCGATAGGCTTTCTTGATCTCATCGTCCGAGGCGTTCTTGGGAACGCCAAGGACCTCGTAAAAATCTCTCTTGGACATGGGCAATCTTCAGGCCGGTTGGGAGCACGAACGCCGCGCGAACCCCGGCTGGCAGGGCCCGACGCGGCGGCTAGGCACGGGATGCGCTGGCGCGATCAGCCCTTCTTGACTTCCTTGACCTCGGCATCCACCACGTTGTCGTCCTGCGCGGCGGCGCCGGCGGAGCCACTGGCGGCAGCTTGCGCACCGGCAGCCTCGGCCCCTTGAGCGGCCTGCGCATCGCCGTACATCTTCTCGCCGAGCTTCTGGCTGGCAGCCATCAGTGCGGTGGTCTTCTCGTCGATGGCGGCCTTGTCCTCGGTCTTGAGGGCAGCTTCCAGGTCCTTCACGGCGGCCTCGATCTTTTCCTTCTCACCGGCGTCCAGCTTGTCGCCGTGCTCGGACAGGCTCTTGGTCACCGTGTGCACGGCGGCCTCACCCTGGTTGCGGGCCTGCACCAGCTCCAGCTTCTTCTTGTCGTCGGCGGCGTTGAGCTCGGCGTCCTTCACCATCTTCTGGATCTCGTCCTCGGACAGGCCGGAGTTGGCCTTGATGGTGATCTTGTTCTCCTTGCCCGTGCCCTTGTCCTTGGCGCTCACGTGCAGGATGCCGTTGGCGTCGATGTCAAAGGTCACTTCGATCTGGGGCGTGCCGCGCGACGCCGGGGGAATGCCTTCCAGGTTGAACTCGCCCAGCAGCTTGTTGGCGCTGGCAATCTCGCGCTCGCCCTGGAACACCTTGATCGTCACGGCGGGCTGGTTGTCCTCGGCCGTCGAGAAGGTCTGCGCGAACTTCGTCGGGATCGTGGTGTTCTTCGTGATCATCTTGGTCATCACGCCGCCCAGGGTCTCGATGCCCAGCGACAGCGGCGTCACGTCCAGCAGCAGCACGTCCTTGCGGTCGCCCGACAGCACCTGGCCCTGGATGGCTGCGCCCACGGCCACGGCTTCGTCGGGGTTCACGTCCTTGCGGGGTTCCTTGCCGAAGAATTCCTTGACCTTTTCCTGCACCTTGGGCATGCGGGTCATGCCGCCGACCAGGATCACGTCGTCGATGTCGGACACGGAGATGCCGGCGTCCTTGATGGCCGTGCGGCAGGGCGCGATGGTGCGCTCAATCAGGTCTTCTACCAGCGATTCCAGCTTGGCGCGGGTCAGCTTGATGTTCAGGTGCTTGGGACCCGAGGCATCGGCCGTGATGTAGGGCAGGTTGATGTCGGTCTGCGCGCTGTTGGACAGCTCGATCTTGGCCTTCTCGGCGGCTTCCTTCAGGCGCTGCAAGGCCAGCACGTCCTTGGACAGGTCCACGCCCTGTTCCTTTTTGAACTCGCCGATGATGTAGTCGATGATGCGCTGGTCGAAGTCCTCGCCGCCCAGGAAAGTGTCGCCGTTGGTGGACAGCACCTCGAACTGCTTCTCGCCATCGACGTCGGCGATCTCGATGATGGACACGTCGAACGTGCCACCACCCAGGTCATACACGGCGATCTTGCGGTCGCCCTTGTCCTGCTTGTCCAGGCCGAAAGCCAGCGCGGCGGCGGTAGGCTCATTGATGATGCGCTTCACATCCAGGCCCGCGATACGGCCGGCGTCCTTGGTGGCCTGGCGCTGAGCGTCGTTGAAGTATGCGGGAACCGTGATCACGGCCTCGGTCACCGGCTCGCCCAGGAAGTCCTCGGCGGTCTTCTTCATCTTGCGCAGCACTTCCGCGGAGATCTGCGGGGGGGCCAGCTTCTGGCCGCGCACTTCCACCCAGGCATCGCCGTTGTCGGCGCGGGTGATGGTGAAGGGCATCAGGTCGATGTCCTTCTGCACTTCCTTTTCCTCGAACTTGCGGCCGATCAGGCGCTTGGCGGCGTAGATCGTGTTCTTGGGGTTGGTCACGGCCTGGCGCTTGGCCGAGGCGCCGACCAGAATCTCGCCGTCTTCCTGGTACGCGACGATGGACGGCGTGGTGCGCGCGCCTTCGCTGTTCTCGATCACGCGCGTGTTGTTGCCTTCCATGATGGCCACGCAGCTGTTGGTGGTGCCCAGGTCAATACCGATGATTTTTCCCATGTTTTTCTCCGTGATGTCTGAAATGGCTGGATAGCCAGTAACTTGTGGATAACTTGCCCGTCTTCAAGCGGCGGTGCTGAGATTTATTTACTTGGGCGCGGCCACCGTGACCAGCGCAGGGCGCAGGACGCGGTCAAAGATCAGATAGCCCTTTTGCAGCACGCTCACGACGGTGTTGGCTTCCTGGTCGGCGGGCACCATGCTGATGGCCTGGTGCTGGTGCGGGTCGAACTTGGTGCCGGCCTCGGGGTTCACGATGACCACCTTGTTGCGCTCCAGCGCCGACATCAGTTGGCGCAGGGTGGCGTCCGAACCCTCGCGCAGTTGCTCGGCCGTGGCGTTCTCGATGGCCAGGGCGGCGTCCAGGCTGTCGCAGACAGGCAGCAGGCTTTCGGCGAAGCTCTCAATGCCGAACTTGCGGGCCTTGGCTACCTCATCCTCCGCACGCCGGCGGGCATTCTCGGCCTCGGCCTTGGCGCGCAAAAATTGATCGGCCAGGTCGGCGCTCTTGGCTTTGAGCTCGGCCAGTTCGCCCTGCAGGCGGTTCAGTTCGTCGGCGGCATTGGCGGACATCGCCGCTTCAATCTCTTCAGGAGAGGGAGGGGGATTCTGGTTCTCGGACATGTCGACTCGGGTTGAATTGGAATGCTTGTGCGCGCCAGTTAGGGGCGCATCCGCGGTTTTCAAGCGCGAATGGTGCAAATGGCGTGCTTTGCGTGCAACGCGGGGGCTTTGGCGTGCCGCGTGCAGGAGTGTGGACGGTGCGCAGTGTACAAGGTGAGCGCGCGTTGCTATAATCTCGCGCTTTGCCTTGCCACACCGCTACACGACGCGGCGGGTGGTGTCATCCAAAAGGAGTTTGCATGCGTCACTACGAAATCATTTTGTTGATCCATCCGGATCAGAGCGAACAGGTTCCGGCCATGCTGGAGCGCTACAAGGGCATGATCGTTGCCGGCGGCGGCCAGGTGCACCGTGTGGAAGATTGGGGTCGCCGTCAACTGGCTTACCTGATCAACAAGCTGGCCAAGGCCCACTACCTGTGCCTGAACATCGAAGCCGACCAGGCTGTGATGGCCGAACTCGAGCACGCCTTCAAGTTCAACGACGCCGTGCTGCGTCACCTGACGGTGCAGAAGAAGAAGGCCGAAACGGGCGCGTCCTCCATGATGAAGACCGTCGAGCGCGAAGAAGCACGCAAGGCCAGCCAGGCCGAGTTTGCCGCTTCGAACGAGCGCTGATCGACCAGCCTGTCAGCCAGGAGGTGTGAACAACCATTGGGTCCTGACAGCCTGTATCGCCGAGGTCCAGCCTCTGCGCTACACGCCCGCCGGCCTGCCGGCGCTGGATATACGACTCGAGCACGAGTCGCTCCAGCGGGAAGCCGGGGCGGATCGGCAGGTCAAGGCCAGCGTGAAAGCCCTCGCATTTGGCGCTCTTGCGGAGCGCCTGGCCCGGCAAGCACTGGGAAGCGTCTGGAGGTTCCAGGGCTTCTTGGCCACGGGGCGCAGCGGCAAGGGATTGGTGTTCCACATCCAGGATATTCAACAAGATTAATTTTCAAGAGGTCCGAAAATGGCCACGTTCAAGAAATTCAACAAGGACAAGCGCCCGAAGCGCAACACCCAGTCGCTGCTGTTCAAGCGCAAGCGCTTCTGCCGCTTCACGGTCGCAGGCGTCGAAGAAATCGACTACAAGGATGTCGACACCCTGCGTGACTTCATCGCCGAGAACGGCAAGATCATCCCCGCGCGCCTGACCGGCACGCGCGCGATCTACCAGCGCCAGCTCAACACCGCCATCAAGCGCGCCCGCTTCCTGGCCCTGTTGCCCTACAGCGACCAGCACAAGATCTAAGGAGCACGATTACCATGCAAATCATCCTGCTCGACAAGGTCGTGAACCTCGGTAACCTCGGCGAGATCGTCAAGGTCAAGGACGGTTACGCCCGCAACTTCCTGATCCCTACGGGCCGCGCCCGCCGCGCCACCGAAGCCGCCAAGGCCGAGTTCGAGGCCAAGCGCGCCGAACTTGAAAAGGCCGCCGCCGAGAAGCTGGCTGCCGCCCAGGCACAAGGCGAAAAGCTGGCCGGCACCACCGTCAAGCTGACGCAGAAGGCTGGCGTGGACGGCCGTCTGTTCGGCTCCGTGACCAACCATGACATCGCCGAAGAGCTGAACAAGCAAGGCTACAACGTGGTGAAGTCGCAAGTCCGCCTGCCCAACGGCCCGATCAAGGTCGTGGGCGACAACACCGTCACGGTGGCCCTGCACACCGACGTGGCCGTTGAAGTCACCGTGTCCGTCTACGGCGAAACGGCCTGATCGGTTCGCACCCCTGGCTCTGCCATACAAAGCCGCCCTTGGGCGGCTTTTGTTTTTTCACCCGCACCTGTGCACCTGCTGCCCACTGCCTTTGCACGCCTTATCCACAGAGTTGTGCAATGACGGGCGTGGCACCGCCCGCTAGCATCGTCTGCTTGCCCTCCTGAAAGCCCCTGAGTCCCATGTCTGCCGTTGTGCCCACCCTTCCTGACGGTTATACCGTCCCATCGCTGGATCGCGAGGTGGCCCAGTTGCGTGTTCCGCCCCATTCCATCGAGGCAGAGTCCAGCGTGCTGGGCGGCCTGTTGCTGGACAACATGGCGTGGGACCGCGTGGGTGACCTGCTGGTGGATGGCGATTTCTACCGCCACGAGCACCAGCAGATCTACGCCGCCATCGGCGCGCTGATCAACGCCAGCAAGCCCGCGGACGTGATCACGGTCTACGAGCATCTGCAGGGCATGGGCAAGGCCGAGGAGATCGGCGGGCTGGCCTATCTGAACAGCCTGGCGCAGTACGTGCCCAGCGCCAGCAACATCCGCCGCTACGCAGAGATCGTGCGCGAGCGCGCCATCCTGCGCAAGCTGGTGACCGCCAGCGACGACATCGCCACCAACGCCTTCAATCCCCAGGGCCGGCCGGTGGAGCGCATCCTGGACGAGGCTGAGCAGAAGATCTTCGCCATCGGCGAAGAGGGCTCGCGGATGAAGCAGGGCTTCCAGTCGCTCGATTCGCTCGTGATCGACCTGCTGGACCGCGTACAGGAGATGGCCGACAACCCCATGGACGTGACCGGCGTGCCCACGGGCTTCGCCGACCTGGACCGCATGACCAGCGGTCTGCAGGCAGGCGACCTGGTGGTGCTCGCGGCACGCCCCTCCATGGGCAAGACCTCGTTCGCGGTGAACATTGCCGAGCATGTGGCGCTCAACGAGGGCCTTCCGGTGGCCATCTTCTCGATGGAAATGGGCGCCGCCCAACTGGCGGTGCGTATCGTGGGCTCGATCGGGCGCGTGAACCAGGGCAACCTGCGCACCGGCAAGCTCAGCGACGAGGAGTGGCCGCGCCTGACCGAAGCCATCGAGCGGCTGCGCACCGTGAGCCTGCACATCGACGAGACGCCGGGCCTGACCCCATCCGAGCTGCGCGCCAACGCGCGCCGCTTGGCGCGCCAGTGCGGCAAGCTCGGCCTGATCGTGGTCGACTATCTGCAGCTCATGAGCGGTTCGGGCAGCAACAGCTCCGACAACCGCGCCACCGAGCTGGGCGAGATCTCGCGGGGCCTGAAGATGCTGGCCAAGGAGCTGCAGTGCCCGGTGATCGCGCTGTCGCAGCTCAACCGTTCGGTGGAGCAGCGCACCGACAAGCGTCCCATGATGAGCGATCTGCGCGAATCGGGCGCCATCGAACAGGACGCGGACATCATCATGTTCATCTACCGCGACGACTACTACAACAAGGAGTCCAAGGAGCCGAACATTGCCGAAGTCATCATCGGCAAGCAGCGTAACGGCCCCACGGGCACGGTGAAGCTGTTCTTCCAGAAGAACCAGACGCGCTTTGAGAACCTGGCGGTGGGCGCAGGTGACGATTACTATTAAGAGTCAAAAATGGCTCTAGCGCTTACTGGGTAAGCGCTAGTAGCTATTTATTTAGTAGTGATTGAGCGGTCTCAACGCGACAGTGCCCAGGCGAGCAGCGCCAGCGTGCATACGCCGAGCCCGCAGACGGCGAGCAGCAGGTGCAGGCTGCGCCGGCGCAACCCATCGACGGCGCGCACCAGTTGGGCGTTCTGCTCGGCCAGCGATTCGATCAGCGCGGCGGACGCGCGCTGGTCTTCCTCCAGCTGGGCCATCCGCGCTTGCAGTACTGCCAGTTGATCGGGCGTGCTATCGATCCGCTGCGCGGGCGCCTCGGGCGGCGGCGCCTTGCGCGTGTTGCTGATGAGTTTGCGCGCGGCCTGCATGATCTGGGGCGTGGCCTCGATCACGTCGCCCCAGGGCACAAGCTTCAGCGCGGACATCCAGCCCACGGCCATCAGAGCACCTCGCTGGCGAAGTCGGCCAAGCGTGAGCGCTCGCCGCGCGCGAGCAGGATGTGCCCGCTGTGTGGCCAGCCCTTGAACCGGTCCACCGCATAGGTCAGGCCGGAGGAGCCTTCCGTGAGGTAGGGCGTGTCGATCTGTGCCAGGTTGCCCATGCAGATGATTTTGGTGCCGGGGCCCGCGCGGGTGACCAGCGTCTTCATCTGCTTGGGCGTCAGATTCTGCGCCTCGTCGATGATGACGTACTTGTTCAGAAAGGTACGCCCACGCATGAAGTTCATGCTCTTGATCTTGATGCGGCTGCGGATCAGCTCATTGGTGGCCGCGCGGCCCCACTCGCCAGCATTGCCCCCGTCGCCCTTGGCAAGAAATTCCAGGTTGTCGTCCAGCGCGCCCATCCAGGGGCCCATCTTTTCTTCCTCCGTACCGGGCAGGAAGCCGATGTCCTCGCCCACGCTCACCGTGGCGCGGGTCATGATGATCTCGGTATAGCGGCGCTCGTCCAGCACCTGGGTCAGGCCCGCGGCCAGCGCCATCAGCGTTTTGCCGGTGCCGGCCGTGCCGGTCAGCGTCACGAAGTCCACGTCGGGGTCCATGAGCAGGTTCATGGCGAAGTTCTGCTCGCGGTTGCGGGTGTTCACACCCCAGACCGTATTCTTGGACGAGCCATAGTCCTTGAGCGTCTCCAGCACCGCCGTCTTGTCCCGGATCTCGGTCACGCGCGCATACAGGCTGGGTTCGCCCGGCGCCTCGAAATACACAAACTGGTTGATCATCAGCTGCGCCACCACGGGGCCGCTGATGCGGTAGTACATGTGCACGCCGCTCTGCCAGCTTTCGACGTTCTTGCCGGCCTTGGTCCAGAAGTCCGTTGGCAGCGCAAGGCTGCCCGAATAGAGCAGGTCGCCGTCTTCCAGCGTCTTGTCGTTCTGGTAATCCTCCGCGACCAGGCCCAGGGCGCGCGCCTTCACGCGCATGTTGATGTCCTTGGACACCAGCACCACCTCGCGCGGCGCATGCAGCTTGCGCAGCGCTTCCACCACGCCCAGGATCTGGTTGTCGGCCTTGCCCTGGGGCAGGCTGGAGGGCAACTGGTAGTTCAGGGGGGCGGTCTGGAAGTACAGGCAACCGCCGGCGGCGCGCTGGCCCGTGGAATCCAGGCGCAGGCCCAAGGCCATATCGGCGCTGCCATGGGCTGCCGCCAGCGCATCCAGCGTACGGCTGGCCTGGCGGCCGTTGCGGGCCACTTCGGTCATGCCCTTCTTGTGGCCGTCGAGTTCCTCCAGCACGATCATTGGCAGGAAGATGTCGTGTTCTTCGAAGCGGAACAGGCTCGTGGGATCGTGCAGCAGCACGTTGGTGTCGAGCACGAACATTTTCTTCGGCCCGGCAGCACGCTTCTTGCGAGGTGCAGCGTCCGGTGCGGCGCGCGGCGCGGCAGCCGGGGGCACTGCGGTGACGGGGGGCCTCATGCGCACTGCGCCCTCATCCGCAGGGCGTGCGCGCGAATGGGCGGGTGCAGCAGATACCCCTGCTTTGGTCGAGCGGCCTGCACCGGATGGGATGGCGGTATCAGGTGCGGCGGCTTTCTTGGCGGCGCTGGTCTTGGTGGCCGCGCGCTTGCGAGTGGGAGCGGCCGCTGTAGCGGGCGGGGCCGCGGAAGCCTCCGCGGCCTCGTCATCCTCGAAAACCGTCATGCGATAGGCGTCTGGTTTGAGCAGGGCGGCGCGCTGGGTCGGGGCGGGGGGCAGGGGCATTGCAGGGAGCCTTGAGGAAAGTAACGTTCAAAAAGCACAAAGCCGCCTAGGAGACCGAGGCGGCTTTGGATTGCGGGGAGCGTGTTGCGTTTCTCAGCAGCATTGACCCATTATGCATGCTCCCCGTGACGGCCCACGGTAGAGCCGCTGGGTGTTCAGGCCGCCTTCTTGACAGGCGCTTTGATCGCCTTCACGGCCTTCAATACCTCGTCCACGTGGCCGGGTACCTTCAGGCCGCGCCATTCCTGCACCAGAATGCCTTCGGGATTGACGAGGAAGGTGCTGCGCTCGATGCCCTTGACCTTCTTGCCGTACATGATCTTGTTCTTCACTACGCCGAACATGTGGCACATCTTCTCTTCGGTGTCGGCGATCAGCTCGAAGGGCAGTTCCAGCTTTTCCTTGAAGTCGTCATGCGACTTCATGTTGTCGCGCGACACGCCGAAGACCACGGCACCGGCCTTCTCGAAATCCTTGAACTTGTCGCGGAACTGCATGGCCTCGGTGGTGCAGCCCGGGGTGTTGTCCTTCGGGTAGAAATACAGAATCAGAATCTGGCCCTGGTGCGAGACGTTGGAAACCTTGATTCCGCCAGTCGCGTTGGCTTCAAATTCAGGAAGGGGTTTGTTGACAACGATCGCCATGGCACTTCTATCTCTCACGAATTAGTCGAAGAAAAGCCGGGGGAGTGGGGGTGTACTCTTTTTTGGGTGGTGCCCCCGACCGCAACAGGCTATTTTACCCCGAAACCCCCTCCAGGAGAAACGGCCGCCCTGGCACCCGGATACGGCGACAGGGGAAATCTGCCGTTACTCGGTTTCCAACAGCAGGGCTGCGACCACGTTGCGCCCTTCGCCTGCCAGGACGTTGTAGGTCCGGCAGGCGGCCTGGGTGTCCATGGTTTCCAGGCCGATACGCCGCGCCATCAGTGGCTGCAACCAGGCGGGCGGTGGAAAGCGGTTGCGCAGGCCGCTGCCGAAGATCACCACCTCGGCGTCCAGTTCGGCGAGTTGCGCGAAGTGCGCGGCAGTCAGGTCCTCGAAGCGGCGGCAGTCCCAGGCGATGCGCTGGCCGCGCGCACCGATGATGACGCTCTCGGTCACCCGATCGGCGTCCACGCCGATCCAGTCCGGCCCGTAGGCGGTGATGGACTGGGTATCGGGGCGTTCGGGCTGGAATTTCATGGGCGTTGCGGAGGCTGCCCGCACCCTGCGCGGTTGTGGGGCGGCCGGGGCCGTGGGTGGAACTGTGGTCAAATTATAGGTTTCACCGAGGCGCCTTGCGCCCGGCGGGGCCGCAGCCCCACTTGTGCCCCTCTCCTCACGCCTGCCCGCACATGAAGCCCATCCGCAAATCCGCCAAGCTCAACAATGTTCTCTACGATGTCCGGGGCCCCATCGTGGACGCGGCCAAGCAGATGGAGGACGAGGGCCAGAAGATCATCAAGCTGAACATCGGCAACCTTGCGCCGTTCGGCTTTGACGCGCCCGAGGAGATCCAGCAGGACATGATCCGCAACCTGCCCAACTCGGCGGGCTACTCGGACAGCAAGGGCATCTTTGCGGCGCGCAAGGCCGTGATGCACTACAGCCAGCAGCAGGGCGTGGCCGGCGTGACGCTGGACGATATTTACCTGGGCAACGGCGCGAGCGACCTGATCACCATGGCCACCAACGCGCTGCTCGACGACGGCGACGAGCTGCTGGTGCCCGCACCCGACTATCCGCTGTGGACGGCGGCGGCCAGCCTGTCGGGCGGTCGGCCTGTGCACTACCTGTGCGATGAAGACAACGGCTGGATGCCCAGCCTGACGGACATCCGCGCCAAGATCACCCCGCGCACGCGCGGCATCGTGGTCATCAACCCCAACAACCCCACGGGCGCGCTGTACTCGGACGAGCTGCTCAAGGGCATCGTGCAGATCGCGCGCGAGCACAACCTGGTGCTGTTTGCCGACGAGGTGTACGACAAGGTGCTGTACGACGGCGTCAAGCACACGGCCATGGCCAGCCTGTCGACCGACGTGGTCACGCTCACCTTCAACTCGCTCTCCAAGGCCTACCGCTCCTGCGGCTACCGCGCCGGGTGGATGGTGATCTCGGGCGACAAGACGGCCGCGCGCGACTACATCGAAGGCATCAACATGCTGGCCAACATCAAGCTCGGCTCCAACGTGCCGGGCCAGTGGGCCATCCAGACCGCGCTGGGCGGCTACCAGAGCATCAACGACCTGGTCAAACCCGGCGGGCGCCTGTGCCGCCAGCGCGACCTGGCCTACGAGCTGATCACCGCCATCCCCGGCGTCACCTGCGTCAAGCCGCAGGCGGCGCTGTACATGTTCCCCCGCCTGGACCCCGAGATGTACCCCATCGCGGACGACCGCCAGTTCTTTATGGAAGTGCTGCGCGCCACGCGGGTCATGCTGGTGCAGGGCTCGGGCTTCAATTACCCCGACAACCAGCACTTTCGCATCGTGTTCCTGCCGCACGAAGACGACCTGCGCGAGGCCATCGGCCGGCTGGCGGGCTTCCTGGCCGCCTACCGGCAGCGCCACGCCAAGGCGGCGTGAACTTCATTTTTGATAGCTGCTGGCGCCCGTCAATAGGGCGCTGGAGCCTTTTTTGACGGGTAACCCTGATATGAAACCGATCCAAGTGGGCCTGCTGGGCATTGGCACCGTGGGCAGCGGCGTGTTCAACGTCCTGTCGCGCAACCAGGAAGAAATCCGCCGCCGCGCCGGCCGCGGCATCGAGATGGCTTGTGTGGCCGACCTGGACACCGCCCGCGCACGCTCCATCGTGGGCGAGAACGCCCGCGTGGTGGGCGATGCGCGCGAAGTGATCGCCAACCCTGAGATCGACATCGTGGTCGAGCTGATCGGCGGCTACGGCATCGCCAAGCAGCTGGTGCTGGAGGCGATCGCCGCCGGCAAGCATGTCGTGACGGCCAACAAGGCCCTGCTGGCCGTGCATGGCACGGAGATCTTCAAGGCCGCGGCCGAGAAGGGGGTGGTGGTCGCCTACGAGGCGGCGGTGGCCGGCGGCATCCCGATCATCAAGGCGCTGCGCGAAGGCCTGGCGGCCAACCAGATCCAGTGGGTGGCCGGCATCATCAACGGCACCACCAACTTCATCCTGTCCGAGATGCGCGACAAGGGCCTGGACTTCGACGTGGTGCTCAAGGAAGCGCAAGCGTTGGGCTACGCCGAGGCCGACCCCACCTTCGACATCGAGGGCGTGGACGCCGCGCACAAGGCCACCATCATGAGCGCCATCGCCTTCGGCATTCCGGTGCAGTTCGACAAGGCCTACGTGGAGGGCATCACCAAGTTGTCCGCCGTCGACATCCGCTATGCCGAGCAACTGGGCTACCGCATCAAGCTGCTGGGGATCGCCAAGCGCCGCCAGGGCGACGCGACCAAGCGCACGCCCGATGGCGTGGAGCTGCGCGTGCACCCCGCGCTGGTGCCTGCCAAGCGCCTGATCGCCAATGTCGAAGGCGCGATGAACGCCGTGGTGGTGCACGGGGACGCCGTGGGCACCACGTTGTACTACGGCAAGGGCGCGGGCAGCGAGCCCACCGCCAGCGCCGTGATCGCCGACCTGGTGGACATCACCCGCCTGATCGAGGCCGACCCCGCGCACCGCGTGCCGCCGCTGGCCTTCCAGAGCCACACGCTGCGCGAGGCGGGGCAGGAGCTGCCCGTGCTGCCCATGGCCGACGTGGTCACCAGCTACTACCTGCGTATCCGCGTAGCCGACGAGGCCGGTGTTTTGGCCAAGATCACCGGCATCCTGGCCGGCGCGGGCATCAGCATCGACGCCGTGCTGCAGCGCGAGGCCGACGAGGTGGGCGGCGAAGGCAGCACGCAGACCGACCTGATCATCCTCACGCACGACACGCGCGAGGGCGACATGGACGCCGCGCTCGCCCAAATCCAGGGCCTGCCCACCGTGCTGGCCAGCATCACGCGCATCCGCAAGGAAGAGCTCAACAACTAAGAGGGGCTGCACGCCATGCTGTACCTGTCCACCCGCGGCCACGCGGACCGCAAGCATTTCTGCGACATCCTGCTCGAAGGCCTGGCGCCCGACGGCGGCCTGTACCTGCCCGAGCGCTACCCGCAGATCAGCGACGCCGAGCTGACCGCGCTGCGCACCGCCTATCACACGCAAGGCTATGCCGAGCTGGCCTTGCGCATCCTGTCGCTGTACATCGACGACATCCCGCCCGCGGACCTGAAGCGCCTGTGCGAGAAAACGTACACCGCCGAGGTGTTCGGCACGGGCGAGATCGTGCCGCTGCGCCACCTGGAAGACGGCCTGTGGATCGAGGCCCTGTCCAACGGTCCCACGCTGGCCTTCAAGGACATGGCCATGCAACTGCTGGGCAACCTGTTCGAGTACGAACTGGCCCGCCGTGGCGAGCAGCTCAACATTCTGGGCGCCACCAGCGGCGACACCGGCAGCGCGGCCGAGTACGCCATGCGCGGCAAGCAGGGCGTGCGCGTGTTCATGACCAGCCCGCACGGTCGCATGAGCCCGTTCCAGCAAGCGCAGATGTTCAGCCTGCAGGACGCGAACATCCACAACCTGGCCATCGAAGGCGTATTCGACGACTGCCAGGACATCGTCAAGGCGGTGAGCAACGACCACGCGTTCAAGGCCCAATACAAGATCGGCACCGTCAACTCGATCAACTGGGCGCGCCTGCTGGCGCAGGTGGTGTACTACTTCGCGGGCTACATCCAGGCGACGGAGACGAACGGCCAGAAGGTCAGCTTCACCGTGCCCAGCGGCAACTTCGGCAACATCTGCGCCGGGCACGTGGCGCGCCAGATGGGCCTGCCGATCGACCGCCTGATCGTTGCCACCAACGAAAACGACGTGCTCGACGAGTTCTTCCGCACCGGCGCCTACCGCGTGCGCGGCGCGGCCGACACGCACGAGACCAGCAGCCCCAGCATGGACATCAGCAAGGCCAGCAACTTCGAGCGTTTCGTGTTCGACCTGCTGGGGCGCAATGCGGAGCGCACGCGCGAGCTGTTCGCCGAGGGCGTGGCCAAACAGGGCTTCTTCGACCTGGGGAGCGACCCCGTGTTCCGAGACGCACGCGCCAAGTACGGCTTCGAGAGCGGCAAGAGCACGCACGCCGACCGCCTGGCCACCATCCGCGACACGTACGAGCGCTTCGGCCAGATCATCGATACCCACACCGCCGACGGCGTGAAGGTAGCGCGCGAGCACCGTGGCGATCCCGCTGTGCCCATGATCGTGCTGGAGACGGCCCTGCCCATCAAGTTCGCCGAGACCATCCAGGAAGCCCTGGGCCGCGCGCCCGAGCGCCCGGCCAGGTTCGAGGGCATCGAGCAATTGCCCAAGCGCCTGCAGGTGCTGGCGGCCGATGCCGAGCAGGTCAAGGCCTATATCGCAGCCCATTGCGATTAGGGATCAAATCGGCCTATGGCGCTTATCCATCAAGCGCTGGTAGCTATTAATAGATGAGTGAAACTGAAGGAGTGGCGGGATGAAGGTGGTTGGCTTTGCCGGCTATTCAGGCAGCGGCAAGACCACGCTGGTGGAGCAGCTGATTCCCGAACTGCGCCTGCATGGCCTGCGCGTGTCGGTGGTCAAGCATGCGCACCACAAGTTCGACATCGACCATGTGGGCAAGGACACCTGGCGCCACCGCGAGGCCGGCGCCTACGAAGTGGCCGTGGCCTCCGACCGGCGCATGGCGCTGATGCGCGAATTCGAGCAGGAGCACACGCCCAGCGTGCACGAACTGCTGGCCGAGCTGGATCCGCGCGTGGACTGGGTGCTGGTGGAAGGCTTCAAGGAAAGCGACCTGCCCAAGATCGAGATCTGGCGCGCCGCATCACCCGATTACCGCGAACGGCCCGCTCTCTATCCGCACGATCCCTGCATCGTCGCCGTGGCCACCGACGCGCCGCTGCCGCCGGTGCCCACCGCGCTGCCGGTGCTCAACCTGGACGACCCTCACGCCGTGGTGCAATGGCTGCTGGCGCAGGGCGCGCGTTTTGACTATGTGCCCGACCGGGCGGAGGCCTGCGAATGAAACCCCAAGCGCGTGCACCCCTCAAGCCACTGGACGAAGCCCTGGCCGAACTGCTGGCGCAGGCCGCCCCGCTGGCAGGCACCGACACCGTCAACACCTTCGACGCCGACGGTCGCGTGCTCGCGCAGGCCGCCACCTCGCCGCTGCAGGTGCCGCCCAACGACAACAGCTCGATGGACGGCTACGCCGTGCGCTGCGCCGACGTGCCGGCAGCGGGGGTGGAGTTGCCGGTGGCGCAGCGTATTCCCGCGGGCGCCTTCGGCGTGCCGCTGGCGGCGGGTACGGCGGCGCGCATCTTCACGGGCGCGCCGGTGCCCGAGGGGGCCGATGCCATCGTGATGCAGGAAGACTGCGAGGCGCTCGACGGGGATCGCGTGCGCGTGAATGCCGTACCGGCCCAGGGTCAGTGGATTCGGCGCGCGGGCGAGGACATCACCCGGGGTGCTGAGGTGCTGGCCGCTGGCACGCGCCTCACCCCCGCAGAGCTGGGCCTGGCTGCCAGTATCGGCTTGGGCACCCTGCAGGTGGCGCGCCGGCCCCGCGTGGCGCTTTTTTCCACGGGCGACGAACTCGTCATGCCGGGTGATGTGCCGCCCGCGCAGATGAAGCCCGGCGCCATCTACAACAGCAACCGTTTCTTCCTGCGCGCCATGCTGCTGCGCCTGGGCTGCGAGGTGAGCGACTTAGGGATAGTGCCCGACCGGCGCGAGGCCACCGTGGCCGCGCTGCGCGAGGCTGCCCAGGGACATGACCTGATCCTGACCAGCGGCGGCGTGAGTGTGGGCGAGGAAGACCACATCAAGCCGGCGGTGGAGCGCTTGGGCACGCTGCAGCTCTGGCAGATCGCCATGAAGCCGGGCAAGCCCTTCGCCTACGGCCAGATTCCCCACGCGGGCGGCAGTGCACACTTCATGGGCCTGCCGGGCAACCCCGTGTCCAGCTTCGTCACCTTCGGCCTGCTGGTGCGCCCCTTCCTGTTGCGCCTGCAGGGCGTGCGTGATGTTGCTCCTAAAGCGATAGCTGCTACGGCTGGATTCGACTGGCCCCGGGCCGATAAACGCCGTGAATTCCTGCGCGTGCGCCAGGGCGCCGATGGCACGCTGGAGCTGTTTCCCAACCAAAGCTCGGGCGTGCTTACCTCGGCCGCCTGGGCGGACGGCGTGGTGGACAACCCCGCCGGCCAGACCATTGCGCGCGGCGACACCGTGCGCTTCCTGCCATTTGCGGAGTTGCTGTCATGACCACGCCCTTCACGATCACGGTGCGCTACTTCGCCTCCATCCGCGAGGCCGTGGGCACGGGGCAGGAGACGGTGCAGACCGGCGCCACCACGCTGGGCGCCTTGCGCGATGAACTCATCGCCCGTGGCGAGCCCTGGGCCACCTGCCTCTCGCGCGGGCGCGCCGTGCGCGTGGCCCTCGACCAGACCATGGCGCATGACGCCACGCCGCTGGCGGCAGGCGCCGAGGCGGCGTTCTTTCCGCCCGTCACGGGCGGTTGACGGCCTTCAAGGCTGCCGCACCGCCTGGGCGGGCAGCTCGGGGCTGCGCCACCCCAGCAACTCGGCCAGGCGCAGCGTGATCCAGCGCGCCTCGGCCGGGGTCACGCCCGCGTCCGGACCGGCCAGGCCGGCGTGGATGCCCAGCAGCACCCCTTCTTCCGACCGCGCACCGCCGTGGTACAGCTGCTGCGCCTGTTCCACCAAGTGGCAGGCCAGGTCCTCGCACCACTCGTAGCGCGCCCGCACCTCGGCGGCAGGCGCCTGCAGGCGTGCGCGTGTGTCGCTGTACAGCGCGATGAAGGAGGGCGGGACCAGGATCTGGTTGTCGTCGTGCATCTGCCTATTGTCTGGCACGGCGAAAAAACACAGGCGCCGCTCCTGGTGGAGACAGCACCTGCGCGGGTATGGAGTGGATCAGCGCTTTTGCTGTGCCGGGGGCGCATCGTTGCGCGTGAACAGCCAGACGAAGAAGCCCCCCATGCACAGCATGAAACCGATGCCTATGGCGCTGAACAGGCCCACCTCGGTGGTGAAGAGTTGCTTGAGCAGTTGCATGGCGTTTTTCCTCCGTCGTTATGTGATGGAGCCATTGCAGCGCAGCCCGGCGGAAGCCCCTTTGAGACAAGTCAAAAATCCGGGTATACCCCACTATTGTCGTCAAGTACCTTCAATCAGGCACGAACAGGCGCTCAAAGCGCTGCTGGTCGCCTTCCAGCTCGAAGGTCACGAGCTGGCCCATCTTCGCGTCAGCCTTGCGGTGGGCGGAGAACAGGCTGTAGCGGCCCGCCAGGTCGAAGCTGGGCAGATCGACCAAGGCATAGGGGTGGGGCACGAAAGTCTGGAACTCAAACACCACACGGTGCGCATTGCGCGGCGAGGGGTAGAGCAGGTAGTCGTCGGTGGTGATGGTCTGCAGGGCCATGGTGTGCAAGTGTGGGGTGGGCGTTAAAGTGCCGTCAATTCCGCAATTCTGCCGCTGACCACTGCCATGCACCGCGTTTCCATCCAGACCCATGACTTCGACGTTTCCACCGAGCTGGCGGCGCTGCGTGCGCGGGACGCGCGCGTGGGGGCGGTGTGCTGCTTCGTGGGCACGGTGCGCGACCGCAACGAAGGGGACAGCGTGGCCTCCATGGAGCTGGAGCACTACCCGGGCATGACCGAGAAATCCATCGATGCCATGGTGGATGCGGCGTTTGCACGTTTTGACCTCTATGGCGTGCGCGTGATCCACCGCGTGGGGCTGCTCGCGCCCATGGACCAGATCGTGATGGTGGCCGTGACCTCGGCGCACCGCGGCGAGAGCTTTCAGGCCTGCGAGTTCGTCATGGACTACCTCAAGACCCAGGCGCCGTTCTGGAAGAAGGAGCAGACGCCGGAGGGTGCGCGCTGGGTGGATGCGCGCGTGAGCGACGATGCGGCGCTGGCGCGCTGGGGCATCGCCGCGCCGCCGCAGGCGGGCTGACTTTTATCGTCCGGCGGCTTGAAATCGAGGCCCCGGAGCCCTAGCTAGCGACAAGTTGGAGGTTTCACATGCGTCTCGATAAATTCACCACGAAGTTCCAAGAAGCGCTGTCCGATGCGCAGTCGCTGGCCCTGGGACATGACAACGCCTACATAGAGCCCGTGCACATGCTGGTGGCCATGCTGCGCCAGGATGAAGGCCCGCGCGCGCTGCTGCAGCGTGCCGGCGCCAATGTGCCGGGCCTGCTGGCCGCGGCCGAGGCCGCCGTCAAGCGCCTGCCCCAGGTGCAGGGCCAGGACCAGGTGCAGGGCAGCCCCGAGCTGGGCCGTGTGCTGCAGGCCACCGAGAAGGAAGCCATCAAGCGCGGCGACCAGTTCATCGCCAGCGAATTGTTTTTGCTGGCGCTGGTCGACAGCAAGGGCGAGGCCGCGCAGCTGGCCAAGGACAACGGCGTGACCCGCAAGAGCCTGGAGGCGGCCATCGACGCCGTGCGCGGCGGCCAGAAGGTGGACAGCGCCGAAGCCGAGGGCCAGCGCGAGGCGCTGAAGAAATACACGCTGGACCTGACCGAGCGCGCCCGCCAGGGCAAGCTGGACCCGGTGATCGGCCGCGACGACGAGATCCGCCGCGCCATCCAGGTGCTGCAGCGGCGCAGCAAGAACAACCCCGTGCTGATCGGCGAGCCCGGCGTGGGCAAGACCGCCATCGTCGAGGGGCTGGCCCAGCGCATCGTCGAGGGCGAGGTGCCCGAGACGCTGAAGAACAAGCGCGTGCTGGTGCTGGACATGGCCGGCCTGCTGGCGGGTGCCAAGTACCGTGGCGAGTTCGAGGAGCGCCTGAAGTCCGTGCTGAAGGAAGTGGCGCACGAGGAAGGCCGCATCATCCTCTTCATCGACGAGATCCACACCATGGTCGGCGCCGGCAAGGCCGAAGGCGCCATGGACGCGGGCAACATGCTGAAACCCGCACTGGCGCGCGGCGAGCTGCACTGTATCGGCGCGACCACGCTGGACGAGTACCGCAAGTACATCGAGAAGGATGCGGCGCTGGAGCGGCGCTTTCAGAAGGTGCTGGTGGACGAGCCCAGCGTGGAAGACACCATCGCCATCCTGCGCGGCCTGCAGGTGCGCTACGAGGCGCACCACGGCGTGGACATCACCGACCCGGCCATCGTGGCCGCGGCCGAGCTGTCGCACCGCTACATCACCGACCGTTTTTTGCCTGACAAGGCCATCGACCTGATCGACGAGGCCGCGGCCAAGATCAAGATCGAGATCGACTCCAAGCCCGAGTCGATGGACAAGCTCGAGCGCCGCATGATCCAGCTCAAGATCGAGCGCGAGGCGATGAAGAAAGAGACCGATGAGGCCTCGCAAAAACGCCTGCAGCTCATCGAGGAAGAGTTGGGCAATGTGGAGCGCGAGTACGCCGATCTGGAAGAGGTCTGGAAGGCCGAGAAGGCCAGCGCGCAGGGCTCTGAGCAGATCCGCAAGGACATCGATGCCATCCGCACACAGATCGACGACCTGAAGCGCAAGGGCGACTTCAACAAGGTCGCCGAGCTGCAGTACGGCACGCTGCCAGAACTGGAAAAGCGCCTGAAGGAAGCGCAGGACAGCGAGGCCGGCGGCACGGGCACCAAGCACAAGCTGCTGCGCACCCAGGTGGGCGCCGAAGAGATCGCCGAGGTGGTCAGCCGCGCCACGGGCATTCCCGTGGCCAAGATGATGCAGGGCGAGAAGGACAAGCTGCTGCACATGGAGGAAAAGCTGCATGAGCGCGTGGTGGGCCAGGACGAGGCGATCTCCGCCGTGGCCAATGCCATCCGCCGCTCGCGCTCCGGCCTATCGGACCCCAACCGGCCGCTGGGCAGCTTCCTGTTCCTGGGCCCCACGGGCGTGGGCAAGACCGAGCTGTGCAAGGCGCTGGCGGGCTTTTTGTTCGACAGTGAAGAGCATCTGGTGCGCATCGACATGAGCGAGTTCATGGAAAAGCATAGCGTGGCACGCTTGATTGGCGCGCCTCCCGGCTATGTGGGCTATGAAGAGGGCGGCTACCTGACCGAGGCTGTGCGCCGCAAGCCCTACAGTGTGCTGCTGCTGGATGAGGTGGAAAAGGCACACCCCGACGTGTTCAACGTGCTGCTCCAGGTGCTGGACGACGGCCGCCTGACCGATGGCCAGGGCCGCACCGTGGACTTCAAGAACACGGTGATCGTGATGACCAGCAACATTGGCTCGCACCTGATCCAGGCCATGGTGGGCCAGGATGCCGAGGACATCAAGGAAGCCGTGTGGGGGGAACTCAAGGGCCATTTCCGTCCCGAATTCCTCAACCGCATCGACGAGACGGTGGTGTTCCACGGGCTGGATGCCAAGCACATCGAAGCGATTGCACGCATTCAGTTGCGTCTGCTGGAGGCGCGGCTGGCCAAAATGGACCTGGCCCTGCAGGTGTCGCCGGCCGCGATGGGCGAACTGGCCAAGGTGGGGTTCGACCCGGTGTTCGGGGCGCGTCCGCTCAAGCGGGCCATCCAGCAGCGCATCGAGAACCCGCTGTCCAAGCTGCTGCTGGAGGGGCGCTACCCGCCCAAGAGCGTGATTCCGGTGGATGTCGATCCTGTGACAGACCCAGGGGTATTCCACTTCGGCGAGGCCCGCCCCGCGGGGTGAGGTCTACCATTGAACGAGGGCGCGGGCCTTTCCCGCGCCCTCATCTGCCAGAAAGGGGCATGGTTTGAACGACATTGTGGCCGGCGCGATCCGGTGGACGTTGCAGCTCGTGGTCGTCGCCATGGGTGCACTTTTTTTCCTGAGTCTGCTGGCCGCAGCCGCCGTTCTGGCACTCGTGTGGGGCGCACGCGCCGTGTGGGCGCGCCTCACGGGCCGCCCGGTCATGCCCTGGGCGATGCGCATGAACCCGCGCGAGGGGTGGAGCACCGTGTACCGCAGCACGGCGCGCTGGACGGCGCCCGGCCCGACGGCGCATGCCCCGCAGCGCAGCACGGACGTCACCGACGTCGTGCCGCGCGAAGTGCATTGATTGCTATTGAAACATGAGCTGCTTGCGCTTGCTGGATAAGCGCTGCAGGCTTAAAAGGCTATAACACTCTCCACCCCGTGCATTCAGCCGTTGGGCGGCCCGTATTGCGCGATCACCTGTTGCTCGGTGAGCGTCGGCGTCTGGTTCGCGAAGGCGTAGTACGCGGGCTTCTTGTCGATGTAGATCTGGCTGGCCAGTTCGAAGTCCTGCGTCTCGAAGGCCCCGGCGGGAATGAAATATTCGCCCGTCGCCAGCAACTTGTAGTACAGGTGTGTTCCGCAGCGCGTGCAGAAGGCCCGCTGTGCCCAATCAGAGGACGCATACACGCCGATATGCTCCTCACCCGTGAACTCCACCTCCGGCCCGCAATGCACGGCCAGCAGCGGCCCGCCACCCCAGCGGCGGCAGAAGCCGCAATGGCAGGCGCCGATTTCCTTGGCCACGGGGGACGTGAAGTGGACTGCGCCGCAAAGACAATGACCGTTCATCTCGTGTTCCTTTCAAGCGGGAGGGCAGGGGCGCATCTTACGGGGGCAGGGCGGCAACACAATGTCACGCGCGGCTCGGTCTGGCGGTGGGGTGGCGAGCCCTATCATGCACGGCATGAGCCCTGATGACATCCACCACCTGTTCGACCTCCAGCGCCAAGCCAGCCGCGCCCACCCCGATGTGCCCTTGATGGTGCGTCGAGAGCGCTTGCTGCGGCTGTCCAAGATGCTGGACGAACATGGGCCGGTGCTGGCAGCGGCGGTGCAGGCGGACTTTGGCATGCGCTCACAGCGCCTGACGGAGGTGGCCGACCTTTTCGTGCTGCGCGCGGAACTGGGGCACACGCTCAGGCATCTGGCGCGTTGGAGTCGGCGCACCAAGGTGCGCACGCCGCTGTTCCTGCAGCCCGCACGCGGCTGGATCGAGCGCCAGCCGCTGGGCGTGGTGGGCATCATCTCGCCGTGGAACTACCCGGTGCAGCTGGCGCTGGGGCCGGCCATTGGTGCGCTGGCCGCGGGCAACCGGGTGATGCTCAAGCCGAGTGAGCTCACGCCCCACACGTCGGCCCAACTGGCCGCGCTGGTGGCACAGTTCTTCGCGCCCGAAGAGTTCTGCGTGGTGCAGGGCGACGCGGCCACGGCCGCGCTCGTGGCATCGCTGCCGTTCGACCATCTGGTGTTCACCGGCTCCACCGCCGTGGGGCGCAAGGTAGCGCAGGCGGCGGCGGCCAACCTCACGCCGACCACGCTGGAGCTGGGCGGCAAGTCGCCGTGCATCATCGATGCGGACTGCGACATGCAGGAGGCCGCGCTCAAGATCGCCCATGGCAAGCTGCTCAACGCGGGCCAGACCTGCATCGCACCCGACTACGTGCTGCTGCCGCGTGGCAACGAGGCGGCCTTTGCCGAGGCGTTCCGCGTGGCGGTGGCGCGGCTGTTTCCGTACTTCGAGGGCAACCCGGATTACGCCTCCATCATCAGCACGCGCCACCTCGCGCGGCTGCGCACCATGCTGCAGCAGGCCCAGACGCAAGGGGCGGAGGTACACGTGCTGCAACCCGTGCCTGGCTCGCCCCCGCCACCGCCTCAGGGTATCGGCGACGGGGTAGGGCGGCAGATGGCGCCAACGCTGGTGTTCGGTGCCAGCCCGAACATGCAGCTCATGCAGGAAGAGATCTTCGGGCCCGTGCTGCCCGTGCTCAGCTACGAGCGCCTGGACGATGCCATTGCCCACATCAACGCCCACCCGCGTCCGTTGGCGCTGTATTGGTTCGGGCGCAGCGAGGCGGTGCGCGACGATGTGCTGCGGCGCACCGTGAGCGGCGGCGTCTCGGTGAACGACACGCTGATGCACATCGCGCACGACGCGCTGCCTTTTGGCGGCGTGGGTGACAGCGGCTGGGGCGCCTACCATGGCGAGGCGGGCTTTCTGCGCTTTTGCCACCAGAAGTCGGTGCTGGCGCAGTCGCGCTGGTCGCTGGGACATCTGCTATACCCGCCCTATGGCGCGCGTTTCGACCAGGTAATGGCGCTGCTGCGCCGCCTGATGTAGCGCGGCGTGGCCGTGGCATGTGCGCTATGCCACAGATGGCCGCGTTTGCGTGCAATGGCGGGGTTGGCAAGGTGGAAACTGCGGGGCATGAGAGGCGAAGCGGCATTTGCGCGAAAATGCTGGGTTTTTCGCTTTTCACCTGCTTTCGTTTTCCCATGTCCAGTATCCAGGTTCGTCCCGCCACCCTTCGCGATGCCAAAGCCATTGCCCAGGTTCATACCTCCGCCGCGTTGGAAGCTTACCGAGGGCTGCTGCCTGACGATCAGTTGAAGTCCATGTCGTCCGTCGAGAAGCGCCAAGCCTACTGGCGCGAGGCGATCGAGTATTGCGAGCCCCAGGTCCAGGTGGCCGTGGACGGCGACAAGATCGTCGGTTTCGTCGGCTTCGACCGCTCGCGTGATGAAAAGACGCGCAACACCACCGGTGAAATCTGGGCCATCTACGCGGCCCCCTCGCATTGGAACAAGGGTGTGGGCGTGGCCCTGTGGGACGCCGCGCGCGAGGGCCTGCACGAAGAGGGCTGCACCACCGTGACGGCCTGGGTGCCGCTGCGCAATGAGCGTGCCCTGCGCTTTCATGAACTTGCCGGCTTCAAGCGCGAGATGACGACCGCCAAGACCGCTGTGGTCGGCGGCGTGAAGATCGAGGAAGTGCGCCTCAAGCGCCCGATCAACTGAGCCCCGCCATGATCCACTGGAGCGAACACGGCGAGGACCGCAGCGCGCCGTGGCGCTCCGAAAGCGGCGCCAGCGCGCCGCGCCGGGTGGTGTTGGCTGACGATACGCTGGCTGCCGATGCGGCCTATCGCCTGGTATGCGAAGGCACGGGCCTGCTGTGGCGCGGCGACTTTCAGAACGCGCGCCATCTGCTGGACGCGCTCAAGCGCCGTATCGAACGTCCGCGCAAGAGCGGCAAAGGCGGTCGGAACAACGCCGTGCCCGCGGCGGAGTTCCCGCACGCCTTTCATTTGCATCGCCAGGCGCAGGCACAGCGCGCCCGCCTGCTGGGGCTGCTGCTGATCGAGCTGCAGCCCGACTGGAGCATCGCCCTGCGCCGCGCGCCCGACTGGCGCGCGGCCTGCGCCGAGGCCTGGGGCCCGGCGCTGCAGGAGTCCACCATTGTCTCGCTGCGCGAGTTGCTGGGCGCCGTGGGGGCGCACGAATGGCGCCGCAAGGGCGTGGATGTGCCCGCTCTGGGCGCACGCATTTACCCGCATTACGGCGTGTTTTCGCCCGTGCGGGGCGAGTATGTGGACCTGGTCGCCCAGGCCCCGCTGCCGCCGGGCGCGGATGCGCTCGCTTTCGAGATCGGCACCGGCACCGGCGTGCTGGCCGCGGTGCTGGCACGGCGTGGCGTGGCCCGCGTGGTGGCGACCGAGTTGGACCCGCGTGCCCTGGCCTGCGCGCGGGACAACCTGACGCGGCTGGGCCTGGAGGACCGCGTGCAGCTGCTGCAGACCGATCTGTTCCCGCCCGCGACCACCTTCGGGCGGGCGCCACTCATCGTCTGCAACCCGCCCTGGTTGCCGGCCAAGGCCAGCGCGCCCATCGAGCGCGCGGTGTATGACGAAGACAGTCGCATGCTGCGTGGTTTTCTGACGGGGCTGCCTGCGCACCTGGCGCCGCACGGCGAGGGATGGCTCATCCTGTCGGATCTGGCGGAGCATTTGCGCCTGCGCACCCGCGACGCACTGCTAGGCTGGATTGGCGCCGCGGGGTTGCGGGTGCTGGGCCGCCACGACATCCGCCCGCGCCACGCCAAGGCCACCGCCGGTGGCGATGCACTGGCCGACGCGCGCGCGGCCGAGGTCACGTCGCTGTGGCGCCTGGGTTTGGCAAGCCCGACGCAACAGTCCTGAATCGCATGCGCTCGGGCGATACTATGCTCCTGTTTTTATAGCTTACAGCGCTTGAATAGTAAGCGCTAGAGGCTTGTTTGACCCATAAACTGCTGATGAGCACGCCCGCACCACTGCTGCTCGCCCCCATGGAAGGGCTGCTCGACTTCGTGCTGCGCGACGTGCTCACACGGGTGGGCGGGGTGGACCGCTGTGTGTCCGAGTTCATCCGCGTCACCGGCAGCCTGCTGCCGGACAAGGTGTTCCTGCGTTACATACCCGAGCTGAACCACGGCGGCCGCACGCTGGCAGGGGTGCCCGTGCGGGCGCAGCTGCTGGGATCGGACCCGGTCAGCATGGCCGAGAACGCGGCCCGGCTGGCAGAGCTGGGTCCGGAAGGCATTGACCTGAATTTCGGTTGCCCCGCCAAGACGGTGAACCGCCATGGGGGTGGCGCGGCCCTGTTGCGCGAGCCCGAGCGCATCGCGGCGGTGGTGGAGGCGGTGCGCCGCGCCGTGCCCGCGCATGTACCGGTGTCCGCCAAGATGCGCCTGGGCTACGACGATGCAGCCCTGGCGCGTGAATGCGCGCAGGCCATGGCACGCGGCGGCGCCTGCGAGCTGGTGGTGCATGCGCGCACGAAGGCCGACGGCTACCGCCCGCCCGCGTACTGGGAGCAGATCCCCGCGATTCGCGAGGCGGTGGGCATTCCGGTGGTGGCCAACGGCGAGATCTGGACCGTGCAGGACGCACTGCGGTGCCGCAGCGTGTCGGGCTGCGACGCTCTTATGCTGGGCCGCGGCATCGTGGCAGACCCGGGCCTGGCACTGTCTATCCGCGCGCACGACCGCGGTGCGCCTGCACTGGGCCTGCCCTGGGAAGACCTGCTGCCGCACATGGCGCGCTTCTGGCATCTGGTGTGCGAAGACCTGGAGCCGCGCCAGCGCGCCGGCCGGCTCAAGCAGTGGCTGAACCTGCTGCGCCGCCGTTACCCGCAGGCGCAGGCCGCGTTCGACGAGGTGCGCGTGATGACCGACCAGCAGGCCATTACCGCGTGGGTGGCGCGCGTCTGCGCTGGGGCATCTGTCACAGCAGGTGGTCGGGCGCCAGCGGCCCCAGCAGCTTGAGCAACAGCCGCAAGGCCAGGCTGCTGTCGGGGTCGGTGTGCGCATCCTCCAGGCCGCTGCCCTGCGGCGCGCGCCAGACCAGGTCACCGTCGGCGCTGCGTTGCAGGTGCCACGCCCCCTCGCGCATGGCGGTGTCGATTTGCTGCGCAGCTTCGGCGGCCAGGGCGCGGCTGCGAATCAGCAGGGCGATCTCGGTGTTGTGCAACTGGGAGCGCAGATCCAGGTTCATGGAGCCGACCACCACCATGCGGCCGTCCACGACCATGACCTTCGAATGCAGCATGGAGCGCGAAGCCCCCGCCGCGCTCGCGCCCGAACTGCCAAAGGCCGAGCGCAGGCCGGCCTGCTCGCTGCGCAGTTCGTACAGCTCCACACCCATGGCCAACAGGTCTTCGCGGTGGCGGGCATAGCCCACGTGGGCAATGGGCGCGTCATTGGACGCTAGCGAATTGGTGAGCAACCGCACACGCACGCCGCGCTGGCGCGCACGTGCAAAGGCGCGCTTCATGTCGTCGCCTGGAACGAAGTAGGGTGAGATGATGAGCAGCTCGCGCCGTGTACGGTCCATGAGGGTGAGCAGCCCGTCCACCACCGTGTCCCCGCTGGACACGGGCGCTGCGGGCGCCGGCAGTGCTTGGGGCGTGTCGCTGGCTTCCGGATGGGCGCCCGGCGTTGTGCCCGCGCGTATCGCGGCCGACGGTGGCGGTTCGTCACCCTCCAGCGGAATCTTGGTCGGCTCGTCCACCAGCATGGCGGCGGGCGCCCATATGAAATCGACGGTGCGCAGGTCCATGGGCTGCGTGTCCCATTGGGGCGATGAGGTGCGGGGGCGGTCTGCAGGGGTGGTGGAGCCGGGCGAGCCGGCTTGCGCGCCTGCCTTCTCGCCACTGCTGCGCACCTGCGCACGCAAACGGTCCAGCTCTTCTCGGCTGACGAGCGACTGCACGGGATAGGCGCGCGGGTTGTTCCAGTAGCTGTCAAAACTGCGCGACATGTCGGCCACGATGGGGCCGACGGCCAGCACGTCCAGGTCAACAAAATTCTCGGCCTCTGCCTTGCCGAAGTACGCGTCGCCCAGGTTGCGCCCTCCGGTTACGCCCATCATGTTGTCGGCCAGGAACAGCTTGTTGTGCATGCGCTGCTGCACACGCGAAAAATCGCTGACCGCGCCCCACATCCGGCCCAGGAACGATGCCCGGGGGCCCGCCACCGGGTTGAACATGCGCATTTCGATGTTCGGCTCGAACGCCATGCGCATGACCAGCGCGTTGCGCCCCGTGCTGTGAAAGTCATCGAGCAGGATGCGCACGCGTACGCCACGCCGCGCCGCGCCCACCACGCTGCGCAGCAGGTGCGCGGAGCTGGCATCGGCATGGATGGCGTAGTACTGCAGGTCCAACGTCTTCTGCGCCGCCTGCACCAGCGCGAGCCGGCTGCCATAGGCCTCCTGCGGGCCGCTCAAGAGGGAGAATCCTGACGCATGGCGGGCGCCTGCCTTCTGGCGCAGCTGTTGCACTATGGTGGCTAACTCCGTAGGCTCGCCCGCCGTGTCCAACGCCATGGACACGGGCCGGTCCACATCCTTGGGCAACCCACCGCAACCGCCGAAGGACAGGACCAGCAAAGCCATGGTCAGCCAGCGCGACCAGGTGCGATGGCGAAGGTGGCGGAGCAGGTCTATGAAGGACATCGAACGCAATAAGGTGAGGTGACGACAGGGGTATAGCGCGAAACTCGGCAGCGCGACTGTCGGACAACGGCATGCAAGCACGCGGGCGTGTGGTGCATCGCCTGGACTGCGCAGGGCGGGATTCAGAAGTCCGCGTGCCCCGCGATGCGGGCCACCACCCGTAAATCGGGCCCCACCTGCTGCACGGTTTGGAATTGCATCGGAATCCCGTCGGCCAGCGTCTGCAACGGCCCCCAGTTGGACAGGCCCTGGGCTCCCTGGCCCAGCATGAGCGGGGCCAGATAGAGCAGCAGCTCATCCACGAGCCCTTCCCGCAGGAAGGAGCCGTTGAGCTTGTGACCGGCCTCCAGGTGCAATTCATTCACGCCTTCGCGGGCCAGGTCGCGCAACAGGGCGGGCAGATCCACCTTGCCCTGGTCATTGGGCAGTTCGGTGATCGTGGCGCCGCGTGCCCGCAGCGCCGCGGCGCCAGCGGCATCTGGCCGGGCGGTGTAGATCAGTACGCGCCGGTCGGCAACGTCGAACAGCCGGGCATTCGCAGGCGTCTGCAGCAGGCTGTCGACAATCACCAGATGCGGCTGGCGTGGGGTGGCGATCTCCCGCACATCCAGGCGCGGATCATCCGCCAACACGGTGCCGACGCCTGTCAACACGGCGCAGGCGCGGGCACGCCAGGCATGCCCGTCGGCACGGGCCGCCGGGGATGTGATCCATTGACTGGTGCCGTTGGCTAATGCGGTCACGCCATCGAGCGAGGCCGCGGCCTTCATGCGCACCCAGGGAGTGCCGCGCACCATGCGGCTGAAAAAACCGATGTTGAGTTCACGCGACTGCGCGCCGCCCGGCCCCACCTCGACCTCCACCCCCGCGGCCCGCAGCCGCGCAAAGCCCTGGCCCGCTACCAGCGGATTGGGGTCGGCAATCGAGGCCACCACGCGCCCTATGCCGGCCTGGATCAGCGCGTCGCAGCACGGGCCGGTGCGCCCCTGGTGCGCGCAGGGCTCCAGCGTCACATAGGCCGTGGCGCCGCGCAGGTCGTGGCCAGCCGCCGCCGCGTCGCGCAGCGCCACCACCTCGGCATGCGGCCCGCCGGCCTGCTGGGTAAAGCCCCGGCCTAGAACCGCACCGTCGCGGCTGATGATGACGCAGCCCACGCGCGGATTGGGGTTGGAAAGAAAAAGCGCCTGGGCGGCGAGCCCAAGCGCTTGGGTGATGAAGGGCGATGCATCTGTCATGGCGCCACGATGGTAGCGCGCCATGACGCGGGCGGCTTACTTGCCCCAGCAGTCGGGGTTGTAGCCGGTCTCGCCGGCTTTCTTGCCGGCGGCGCCCCGCACGCCGGTATGGCTCAGCGTGTAGGTGCCGCACTTGTCACCCGCCTGCGCGCCCTTGGGCGTGGCCGTGAGCGTGTAGGCGGCATTGGTGTTGCCTGCCTGGAAGGCGATGTCATAACGCTTGGTGGTGTCGCCACTCCAGGTGAGGGCCGCAGGTAGCGCCGTGGGGTAGGTGCCGGTGGCGGTCGCCGCCCGCTCCAGCCACTGCTGCGCCTGCAGCAGCCCGGTGCGCGCATCCGCCCGGTGGCCGCGCCGCACGTACTCGGTGTAGCTGGGGTAGGCGATGGCCGACAGGATGCCCACGACGGCGACCACGATCATCAGCTCGATGAGCGTGAAGCCGCGTTGCGTCTTCTGAGGATGGGGAACCATGGTCAGTCTCTCACTTTAGTTGGCGCCAACTGGGGCGCACGGATTGCTCGGGCATGCGATTCAACGTATCTCGGGCGCCGCCCCCGCCTGTGAGGTCCACAATGCGATTGGTTTTCGTGATCAGAATGGGCGTTCCGGTTTTTACTGGCGCGCGGGCTACCTTCATGTCTGCAGCGTCGTAGACACCGTTGTTGTCATAGTCCACCAATTGGACGCGGGGAATTTTGCCGTCCATGATGTTGATGAGCGTGCGGAACTGGCTACCGGCGCTCGTATCCACCTTTACCGGCACGCAGCTCTCGTTGATGTTGTCACTCTCGCTGTTCTTGGTGCCGTCGGGCGATTCGGTGTACACCGCCAAAATATTGCTGCCGTCGAAAAATTGCATGGGTTTGAGAAGCCGCTCGCCTGCGAATGGCAGGTCCAGATACCAGCCCTTGTAGTTTTTCCAAGTTTCATTCTTCAATTCCTGGGTTGCTTCCACTGTGGCGAAGTCGCCACTCACGGTTTTGATGCTTTGTTTGGCCAGGGGCTTACCGTCGTTGGCTATGACACCTAGTGGCGTGGGTGCTGGTATGTCGCCACTGCCTGGGTGAACTTCCAGGGAGGAGTTGTCAGACTTCATTCGATAGCGGGTGTTGTCCAGTACCGAATACAGTGTTTGTATTGGTTGGGCAATGTCGGTTCGGCGGTCCGTTGTAGTGAGATTGCGACCTGTGCCAAAGGCGACCATCATGCCCCCCACCGGAACCGTCTTGGCGGTAGGGCCGGTGCCAACGGTCATGACACGATCGTTGGGCCGCACGATGGGTGGCGCAGTAATGGGTTGCACCTTGTCGCGCGTGGTGCCCGTCAGCGTTGCCGGGCCACGCGCCGTGACTAGCGGAATGTTGTCCCCAAACGCGACCCTCCAATTACTGTCGTCTGTACTCGTCAGGTCGAACTTCCAGAGATTGCCCAGGTTGTCGCCGGCATAGACCACATCGGTCTTGCCATCCCCATCCAGATCCACAAGTGCAGGCGATGCCAAGCCGTTATCAGCAGCATTGCCAGCGCCCGTGATGTGGGTAGTTGCCTGGATACGCTTGAGCGCTTTGTCTCCATCCAGGTATTGCACCAGCAGCACAGGACGCTGGTTGGCGCTGTTGTAGCCATTGCCCATCACTACCGCCCAGCGGCCATTGTTCATGCGGGTGATCTGCGTTGCCTCCTGCAGATTGGCGGGGTTGCGCCCAGGCTTGGCGACGATGTTGCCAATGTCTTTGTTTTCTTCGACTGCCGCATAGCACGCAGTTTGCGCCGCGCTGGCCAACGCAGCACAGTTAGGGGGGGGCTCGCTGTTGCCGCGGGTACGGTCCAGTACGACCAGGCTGGCCGCAGTGGCACTGGCGAAGCCGTCAGGGTTAGTCACGTCCAGCAAAAAATAGCCCTTGCCACCGGCCCCCAATGAGCCTACGAGCATTGTTTTCCAGCTAGTACCATCCTTGATGTCGCCCGTCATGGGCGATCCATCGACATAGTATTGGTGCTGGTAGTCTTTGTCGGTGAGGGCTTTCAGGCTGCCCACAACGCCGCGCGGCACATACGCGATCAACTCTGTGCCATTGGTGGCCGAAAAACCATGCAGCATGCCGTCATTGCCGCCGACGTAAATGACAGGCGTGCGGTCTTTCTGGGCAGCAACGAAGGATGAATAGCCCATTGCATAGTTGCTAGACGGCCGGCCCGTGTACCAGATCTCAGAGTTGACCACGTCGCCTTGCCGGCTATAACGCACGCGCAGCGGTTTGTCAGTCGTGGTGCCCTCCAACGACCGGTCGCCGCGGATGTAGTTGACGATGTTTTGCCCTTGCGTTTTTAGCGGATCCGCTGTGGTATCGCCCGAAGTCACGCCAAGAAGCGCCAACTTCTGGGCCGTGCTGTACCCGATGGGTGTCGTGCTGTCCCACTTGAACGGGATGCCTTTGTTGGTTTCGTCGCTCCAGCTCAAAATCAACCGGTTGTCGACAGATGCCAGCTCATCCAAGCGATCTGCCGTGGACTTGCCTTCCCACCCTGCCGTCGTGTCAGGAAAACGGATGCATTTGAGAGCCGGGTCGGCTTTCGTGGGGCAAGCATATTCTTCGGGCTCGACCGCGCGCGTGGCGGTGATGGAGCCGCTCCATCCTCTCTTGGGGCTGTAGACCGACGCAAAAATCCCCGCGTTGTTTTGCGAAACGTTGTAGCCGCTGGTGCTGCCACCGCCGGCAATTTCATCGGGCAGAGGGGCGCTTTCCTCATTGATCTTGCCGATGATTTCTGTAAATGCCTTAGCGAGATCTTCGGCTTCAGTGACGGCGTAATAACGACCGCGTCCGTTGATGGCGCTATGCCATAAATCGAGAGAACGCTTATTTTCGGCATCCATGGCGGGCCATGTTTGCCAGCCGGTTACCAGGTCGACAAAACTATTGTCATAACCAAATGGAACTTTTGTCGATGGCGCAATAATTTCGCTCGCCCCGGGCCAGGTCACGGCTTCGTCACTGAAGCCGATGGTATAGGTTACCATATGTGGCCAGTTGGCCGGGTTGTATTTGGGGTTCCAGTATTTTTCTAGATTGACTGATTTTGTTTCATTCCTGGTGCCTACTTTAACCTCCTGTGTGCCAGTTTGAACGTCTTTCCAACCCCCTGTGCATTGCAGACTACCCTTTTTCCATTCCCATTTTTGACATTGCTGCTCATATATTGGCCTCGTCTCGAAGACGTCCACGATTTTTGTTTTTGTGAATAGCTCCGTGGTTGGTGCGTCTTCATAAACCTTCGATGGTTTAAGTTTGTCTGCATCCTTCAGGTTTGCTGCATTCTGCAAAGGATCCATCCAGCTCTTGAAAGCCCAGTCCGACAACGTATCCGGGTCGTTGTCGTAATAAATGCGTGTTTGATCGGAGGTGGTGCTATAGGCTTTCCGATCACCTTGCGCTACCCAATTGGTGCCGTCTTGGTTGCCTCCTGTTCTTTTCTGGTTCGGGAGATTGTTGACATTCCAGCGACCGTCGGTCATCACGATGTGGTAATTGCGGCGGCAGCCGAGATATTCAGTGGCCTTGCTGCCTGTGCCGCCAGGGTCCGTGGACCAAGGGCTGCTACTGGTCAGTGGACGCCGCATATAGCTATCGGCCTGGCTGAACATGAGGTGGGTTGGCGTATAGCCGCTCGGTGAAATGCCGTCAACAAAGCTCAAAAAATTATCGCGATGCTTATTTTTGCCTACCGTGGCATCAATGGGCCTCATGGAGTTGGTGACCATGGTGGCGCTGTCCACATTTTTGGTGGTGCCGCTCATGGCCTGCCAGGCAATTCGTAGTTTATTATCTGGGATGAGGTCTTTGTTGTTGAATACGGTCCTTAGGGAGTATTTGAGGACATTGATGCGCCTGGCATTGTCTTTCCATTTGCCGGTATTGTCGGGTTCTGTATATCCTTTCCCGGTTAAGGAAGATCCAGTGTCGCTGGTTTTGACGCCGTCGTTCATACTTCCGGAACTATCGATTGAGATAATCACGTTAGGCGCTACAAATGCCGATTTGGATGTGGGCAGTGGCGGCTCCTGTACCAATTCCAGTGCCCAAGCAGGAGTCAGGGCGCAGCCGATGGCAAGGGCCAGCAGATTCTTCTGAAAAGGGAAGGTCTGGGTGCAGGGCATGGAGTGCTCCTTCTGCGTAGAGTCAATGCGAAAAATAAATTGGCATGCGACGGCCATGGTCATGGGTAAAGCGCTTCCAGCTATTGTTTGAATGGCGTACAAGGTCGAGGCTCAGTCTTTGGCGCGTTGGCGTGCATAGGTTTCCTGAAGCACGACGGTGGTATTGGGCTTGAGCCCTTTGGCTACTGCGGTAATGCGGTAAACAACGTACACATCCAAATTCAGCGGCAACTGGCTGGTGCTTGAGTCCACGATCAAATTGGCGGTTTTGGCCTTTTCGCTGTAGCGCAGGATTTCAATCCAATACCATCCGCCCTTCCCTTCATCCTTCTCGGTCAAGATGGGATTGAGGGGGCCCGAAGACGTGTCGTCGGCTGCCCCGGTGAACTGCCCGTAACGAGCTGCCACGTTCTCTTTCGTGAGTTCGGTCAGCGGCACTTCGCCTAGGCTGGTATCGGCAGCTGGCGTAATGGTGGTTGTGCCTTTCTCGTAGTTCCAGAAGTCCTGTCGCCCCACGCGCCGCGCGCACAGACCATCCTTACAGCGTGTGGACTCGCTTTCGAGCCGCGTGATCAGGGGGTTGATCTCGTTGGTGTCACCAGGGAACTTCAGTGCACCTGAGTACGCCCGACATGGAGGACCGCTGCATGGGGAGCCATCGGCCATTTCGCCGCGTATGTCGAGTTCTGCGTCCTGCAGCAGGGCCTGCGCCGCTTCAAATGCGCGCTGGTAGTCAGCATCGTTGCTCACCACCATTTCATTGAACAGGGAGGTGCGCGAAGCCCACAGCGCCAAGAGCATTGAGAGCATGACGAACACGATGACAACGAAAAGTGCCACGCCTCGTTGGTGGCCATGCATGGCTCGTCCCGGGGCGCCATTGCCAGGCCTGCGCGAAGCGGTGAAGAGCGAGTGTCCAGACATGGCAGCGGATTGACGTCTATTCGGGGGCGTGCGCATCAAATCAGTCCTTGGCTACGCAATTGGTAGGTGGCACGAAAGAGCAGATGCATGCGGTTCTTGCGCTCTCCAGTGAGCGTGGTCATGTCCACACTCTTACCTTCACAGTCCGTGTAGCTGCTGCCTGCGGGCATGTCGATCGTCTCGCTGCCGTAGAGCACCATGCACACCTGCACGCCTTGCACCCGGCGCCATCTGTCGGTGGCGTCGCTCGCTGGCATGTCACTGCCTTTTGTGTATTTCATGGTGGTACCGGTACCGGCTTCAACCGTCTGCTCCAGATAATTGACATCAAACTGGGCCACTTTGCGCGCGATCGCCTGCGCTGCCGTGCCGTTGCCGGCGCATTTCAGTTCTTGTTTGGCGGTGTCAAGGGTGAAGATACTTTCGATCCGTTGATCGGTACTTCCGTTGCCAGGCGCGCCCACGCAGTTGCGAGCCAGATAGTCCGTTCCTGCACTGGAGGCGGTGGCGTTTGCAGCCATAAAAACAGTGTCTGGGTAGCGGCGAAACCCCGTCGTAAAGGTGCTTGCATTACCCGAGAGGGTGTCGTTCTGATTGAAACTGTTGCCGCTGCCCTGTGCTGTGGCACTGATCTCAAACACCACAGGACTCAATGCATCGGAGGCAGCACCGCCGATCGGATCGGGGTTCAAATACAGCGAGCCGGCCTGCCGCAGTTGCTGGCCGATCACTCTGAGCGCGAAGGCCGCCTGTTGTTGAATATTGCTGGCGTCGCTCACCGTGCCAGAAATTCCGCGTGAGGCTATCAAAGCCCCCATAGCCACCGCAACGACCAACAATCCTATGGCCAGGCCGACCATTAGCTCCATCAGTGTTACACCGCGCTCCCTGAGCGGTAATGGGTTTTTTTTTCATGCGGAAGAGCTTGCCGGGTTTGCGCGAAGCGCTATGAGTTTTTGAAAGCATGGCATCGCCTCGTTCACGAGCAGTAGAGCGTCACCGTGCCGCTGCCGTCCGAATAAGGTGCGCAGCGGGCTGCGACCGGGATGTACTGCAAGTGGCAGGTTTTTTCCGCAGGGCAGGCATTGGCGTCGTCGGTTCCCGCAGAAAAAGTGCCATCGGCGGCGCGGACTTTGGTGGCGTCGATGGCGTCGTCCTTAGTTCCCTCCCGCTCGTTTTCACGCCACGCGATGATCACGCCGAGCTGTCGGCGGTTGGCGTCAACGGTTTCGCCAGGCGCTCGAAAGAGGCTGGCTTGCCCCCCCGGAAGGGTTTGTTCCAGCGCTGTTTTCCATTGCTTGAGATCGTAGGCGGCCTGCTCGGCTGAGGTGCACTTTGAACTGCTGCAATCAGAGGCTGCCAGATCGCTCGCCTTCTTGTCGAAACCCGACGCGTAGTTATCAAGGTTCAATAACGCATTGGGGCTTGCCCGCATGCGCTCGCCTAAGTCTTCAATCAAGCGGATGGCTTGCGCGCGGCGCACGGTGGTCTGCGTGTCGGCCAGCGTGCGTATTTGCACGCCTACGATACCGAGAATGCCCAATGCCGCGATGACGATAGCGACGAGGGATTCGATCAGCGTGATCCCGCGCTGGCGGTGCGAGGGGGAGAGCTTCATGAGTTTGAAGCGGAGCATGGAATGTCCTCCGGGGGAATGACCTTGATCCGCCCGCCGGAGCTCATGCAGACACCACGTGCGGCTGGGTCGGAACTGGATTTGTTGAGGGGAACCAAGCTGAATCCGAGCCAGGTGCCATTCACCAGGCCCCAGCGGTTGAGTTGGATGGTTTCACCGCCGCCAGTCCGGGTGACCTGAACCTTTGAAGGCGTTTCAACGCTCTGCAGCACAGACTCGGTGTTGTCGCACTTGCCGTTGTTGTTGGTGTCTTCACACACGAACCAGCCGCAGTCCCACTCTTGTTTGGCGCTTGTCGCGCACTGGGCAGTGTTGGCGTTTTTCTGTATGACGATGCCGCCACCGCGTTTGATGGCCTCTGAGCGTGCGAGGTAAATCGAGGACTGCAGCCCTTCCACCGCCTGCCGCACGCGCCAGCGCTCGATCAGGGGCGTGAAGCTGGGTGCCGCCAGCGCGGCGAGCACCGCCACGATGGCGACGACCACCATCAGCTCAATGGCCGTGAAACCGCGCGAGAGGGCCCCGAGGCGATGGCGCGGATGGGTTCGCGGCGGGCAAGACAAGGGCAACGATTGCATGCCGCTGATGCTATTTGTGACATGTCTGCTTGACACCTGCCAGATGGACGAGCGGAGCCGCCATGCCGACGGGCGGCGCGCACGGCAGCGGGTGGGCGTCCGCATCCCGCATTCGCGGTAGGCTCGTCGCATGTTGTTCTGGACATTGGATGCCGCCGTGGCCGCCGCGGCCCTGCTGCTGGCCCTGGCTGTTGATCGCTGGTGGGGCGAGCCGCCCGCGGCCCTGCACCCCGTGGTGTGGATGGGGCGGGCGCTGGGCGCCTGCGGTGCGCGCGTGGCGCCGGTGCGGGCCACGGGGCGTGATTTATGGTCTTTTTGGCTTGCGGCGATTATCTGGTGCGCGCTGGCAGCTATGGTTTTTGGGGGCGCTGCGGCATTGCAATGGGCGGCATGGGCCCATTTGCCGGCCTGGGGCGCGGCGCTGGCCTTGGGGCTGTTGCTGAAACCGCTGCTGGCCTGGCGCATGTTGCGTGGCGAGGTGCTGGCGGTGGAGGCGGCGCTGGGCGAGTCGCTGGAGGCCGGGCGCGCGCGCCTGGCCTGGCTGGTGAGCCGCGATGTGCAGCGGCTCGATGCCACGGCCGTGCGCGAAAGCGCCATAGAATCCCTGGCCGAGAACCTGAGCGACTCGGTGGTGGCGCCGCTGTTGTGGTTCGTGCTGCTGGGCCTGCCGGGCGCGGCGCTGTACCGCTTTGCCAACACCGCCGACGCCATGTGGGGCTATCCGGGCATGCGCGGCGGCCGCTACTGGCTGTGGGCCGGCAAATGGGCGGCGCGGGCGGACGACGTGCTGTCGTGGTTGCCGGCGCGGCTCACGGCGCTGCTGCTGTGGGCTGCGGCGCGCGGCGGCGTGCGCTGGGGCGCGTTGCGGCTGCAGGCGCGCACCACGCCGTCGCCCAACGGCGGCTGGCCCATGGGCGCCATGGCGCTGGCGTTGGGGGTGCGCCTGTCCAAACCTGGTGTGTACGTGTTGAACGCCCCCGGGCGTGCGCCCCAGGCCGCGGACACGCAGCGTGCGGTGCATTTGGCATCAAAAACACTGCTAGCGCTTGTGGTGCTTGCGGTAGCAGCTCTGTTATTGATAGCTATAGTGCACACCCATGTCTGACCATGCGCCACAGCACGGCGGCCCGGATGCGCTGGGCGTGCCGCTGCATGACTTCTCCACCAACGCCAACGCCTGCGGTCCTTGTCCGCAGGCCATCGCGGCGCTCCGACAGAGTGACTTCACCCACTACCCCGACCCGGCCTACACCGCGCTGCGCGCGCAGATCGCCACGTTCCACGGCGTGGCGGTGCAGCGCGTGGTGCTCGCCGCCAGCGCCAGCGAGTTCATTCATCGCATCACCGCGCACGCGGCACGCAGCGGCGTGCGCCAGGTCGCTGTGCCCGCGCATGGCTACGGCGACTACACCCGCGCGGCCCAAGTGTGGGGGCTGGACTGCCGCCACACTCCTTCTTCTGAGCCGGCGCTGCACTGGGCGTGCGAGCCCGCCAGCCCGTTGGGAACGACCGATGCTGCACTGGCGGCGTGGTGCGCCCCGGCCCCTGTCGGCGTGTTGCGCATACTGGACTGCGCCTATGCACCACTGCGCCTGGAGGGAGCCGCCACCGTAGCGCCTGATGCCGCCTGGCAGATGTGGACGCCCAACAAGGCGCTGGGCCTGACCGGCGTACGCGCGGCCTATGCCATTGCGCCGAGTGCAGCGGTCGCCGATGGCAGTGTCGCCGCTGTGCAGGCGCTGGCGGCCTCCTGGCCGGTCGGTGCCGACGGTGTTGCCCTGTTGGCGGCCTGGGTCCGGCCGGATACGCAGGCATGGCTCGCGCAATCGCTGGCGACCCTGCGCGAATGGAAGGCCGCGCAACTGGCGCTGTGCGCGGCCCTGGGCTGGGCCGTTGCGCCGGGCAGTCTCGCCAACTTCTTCACGGCATGTCCGCCGGTGCAAGATGTGGGGACCTTCCTGCAATGGCTGCGCTCGCGTGGCGTCAAGCTGCGCGACTGCACCTCGTTTGGCCTGCCCGGGCATGTGCGCCTGGGCGTGCTGCCACCGCAGTCGCAGCGGGCGTTGGAGGTATCGTGGCGCCTCTACAAGGAATCGCAATGAACAAGACCCGACCCGGGCCGGCGCGCTGCGTCATGGTGCTGGGCACCACCAGCGGCGCGGGCAAGAGCTGGCTGGCCACCGCGCTGTGCCGCTACTACAGCAACCAGGGCCTGAAGGTGGCGCCTTTCAAGGCGCAGAACATGAGCAACAACGCGCGCGTGGTGGCTGCACCGGGCGAGCAGTTCGGCGAGATTGGCAGCGCCCAGTATTTCCAGGCGCTGGCAGCGCGGGCCGTGCCCGACGTGCGCATGAACCCGCTGCTGCTCAAGCCCGAAGCGGACACGAAGAGCCAGGTGGTGCTGCTGGGTCAGGTGAGCGATGAGCTTTCGCAACTGCCATGGCGCGGCCGCAGCCAGCGTGTGTGGCCGCAGATCGCGGCGGCGCTGGACGCACTGCGGGCCGAGAACGACGTGGTGGTCATCGAAGGCGCGGGCTCGCCGGCAGAGATCAATCTGCACGCCAGCGACGTGGTCAACATGCGCGTGGCGCGCCATGCTGAGGCGCGTTGCCTGCTGGTGACGGATATCGACCGCGGCGGCGCCTTTGCCCACCTGTTTGGCACATGGGCGTTGCTGCCCGAGGAAGAACGCGCGCTCATCGCTGGCTTCGTGCTCAACAAGTTCCGGGGCGACGAGGCACTGCTGGCGCCAGCGCCGCAAATGCTGCAGGACAAGACCGGCGTGCCCGTCGTCGCCACCATTCCGATGCAGTGGAACCACGGCCTGCCCGAGGAGGACGGCGTGTTCGACATGCGCTCCACCGCCGTCGGTGCCGTGCATACGCGCATCGCCGTGGTGGCGTATCCGCGCATCAGCAATCTGGACGAATTCCAGCCGCTCAAAAATGTGCCGGGTGTGCGTCTGTCCTGGGCGTGCAGCCCAGCGGATGTGGAGGGCGCCGACTGGATCGTCCTGCCCGGCAGCAAGGCCACGGCGGCTGACCTGGCCTGGCTGCGCGCACAGGGGTTGGACGCGGCGATTGCTGCCCATGCGGCACGCGGTGGCCGTGTGCTGGGAGTCTGCGGTGGACTGCAGATGCTCGGCGAGGCGTTGATCGACACCGTGGGGGTGGACGGCAATGGCCCAGGCCTGGGCCTGCTGCCGTTGGTGACGAGCTTCGAGGCCACCAAGACCGTGCGGCCCACGCGCCAGTGCTTCGGCGCCGTACAAGGCGCCTGGCGGCATCTCGCCGGCGTGGCTGTGCAAGGCTATGAAATCCACCACGGCCAGACTGCTCAGCACCCGGCCATGGCAGCCAGCGGCGATGTGGCGCGCGAAATCATGCCCGGGTTGGCGTGGCAGAACCCCGGGGGCAATGTGCTGGGCCTGTACCTGCACGGCCTGTTCGAGGACGCAGCCGTGCTGCGGGCACTGTTCGGTGCCGACGCTCCGACGCTGGATGCGGTGTTTGAGGGGCTGGCCGTCGGCATCGCACGGCACTTCGAGCCTGGGGTGTTGGATGCCCTCGCTGTGCAGTAAAGGACGATAACTGCGGTTGTTATCATCCCCGTCTTCAGGTGCCCGCTGCCGCAAGGCAAAGGGAGAATCGGGAAGGCGGTTGGAGTCCGCCGCGTGCCCAACGCTGTAAGGAAGATGACCCCCGCTCAATGCCACTGGCTGCCAAGGCCGGGAAGGCGCGGCGGGTCAGATGAATCCAAGCCAGAAGACCGGCCTGAACGTTCATCGCGCTGCAAGGCCAGGCAGCGTGCGACCTATTCACGCACAGGGGACTGCCATGAATACCGCGCAGGCGCAAGCCACGCAAAGCGTTCACGCCTTTACGCAAGAGGCCCGCGACGCCATTTACCGCACCATCTTTTCACGCCGTGATGTGCGCGGGCAGTTTCTGCCCACCCCGGTACCGGACGAGGTGCTCAGCCGCATCCTGACCGCGGCGCACTATGCGCCTTCCGTAGGCTTCATGCAGCCATGGAACTTCCTGGTGGTTCGATCGCAGGACACCAAGCGCCGGGTGCATGATGCCTTCGCCAAGGCCCATGCCGAAGCGGCCGGTATGTTCGAGGGCGACAAGCGCGCGGTGTACCAGCGTCTCAAGCTCGAGGGCATTCTGGAGTCGCCCATCGGCCTCTGCATCACGTGCGACCGCGAGCGCACCGGTCCGGTGGTGGTAGGGCGTACCCACATGAAAACCATGGACCTGTACAGCAGCGTCTGTGCCGTGCAAAACCTGTGGCTCGCCGCGCGCGCCGAAGGGCTTGGGGTGGGATGGGTGAGCATCTTTCACCAGGCCGACCTGCAGCAGGCGCTGGGTATTCCCAAAGGCATCACCCCCATCGCCTACCTGTGTGTCGGCTATGTCAGCCACTTCCATGCCAAGCCCGAACTGGAAACCGCTGGCTGGCTGCCACGCCTGCCCGTGGAAGACCTGGTGTACTTCGAGCAATGGGGGCAGCGCGACGACCAGCAGCCGCTCATCGCGCATCTGCGGTGCGACCAGGCTGCGGCGCAGTGCAGTCGCCAGACCGCACCGGCATAAGCCAGCCACAACGCATGGGGCCCGCCCCGCAATACGGCCACTTCTGGATGTGCGCCCCGTGAGTCGGGGTTGCGCTGGACCTTTTTTGACAATCGAAACACGCCATGATCATTGACCTGCCTTTCGTTGCTGACCTCACCGATCTGCCGCTGACGCAGGCCCTGCAGCACAAGCTGGACAACAAGACCAAACCACTGGGTGCGTTGGGGCGCCTGGAGCAACTCGCCCTCCGTCTCGGCCAGATCCAAGGTACCGAATCACCCATGCTGCAGGCGCCGCAGATGCTGGTGTGCGCGGGCGACCATGGCCTGGCGGCCAAGGGCGTATCGGCCTACCCGAGCGACGTGACCTGGCAGATGGTCGAGAACTTTCTGGCAGGCGGCGCAGCCGTGAGCGTGCTGGCGCGCCAGCACGGCCTTCAGCTCACCGTGGCCGACTGCGGCGTGGCGCGCGAAGTACCCGCGCGCGACGCCGTTCCCGATGCGCCTCGCCTGGTGCACTGCCGTGTGGCGGCGGGCACGCAGGACGCGAGCGTCGGCCCTGCGATGACCGAGGCGCAGTGCGCCCAGGCGCTGCGCAACGGCATGGATATCGTGCGCGCCATGCCCGGCAACGCGCTGCTGCTGGGCGAGATGGGCATCGGCAACACGTCCGTGGCGTCGCTGTTGTTGGCGCGTCTGGCAGGCGTGCCGCTGGCCGAGTGCACGGGTGCCGGTACGGGACTGGATGCGGCAGGCATCGCGCGCAAGCAGGCCGTGCTGGAGCAGGCGCTGGCGGCCAACGCCGGTGCTAGGCAGCCCTTGGAGGCCCTGGCCGCCCTGGGTGGTTTTGAAGTCGCCACGCTCACCGGCGCCGTGCTGCAGGCCGCCGCCGAGCGTCGTGTGATCGTGGTCGACGGCTTCATCACCTGCGCGGCTGTGCTGGTGGCCGTGCGCCTGGCGCCTGCCGTGCTGCAGCGCTGTGTGTTTGCCCATCGCTCCGGCGAACGGGGCCATGGCCACATGCTGCAGGCTTTGCAGGCGCAGCCGCTGCTGGACCTGGGGCTGCGCTTGGGAGAAGGCTCAGGTGCCGCTCTGGCTTGGCCGTTGCTGGAGTCGGCATGCCGCGTGCTGCGCGAGATGGCGAGTTTTCAAGCGGCCGGGGTGGACGGAGCGATGCGCTAAGTGTCTTGCCGGCACTTGCCATCTTCAGGATGGGCGCATGAGGAATTCGAAGGGGCTGTGCAACCAGACGCCGTCCTATCACGCACTGGGTAAATAGCTAAATACTATCGATCGAATTTGCCAATTGATGAAAAAGTAGTAAGAATCTTCTCTACCAAGTGACCTATTGAAACCCTGGTACTACACGTCCGACCAGCCCGACCTCCAGGCCGGGGACTACATGGTGGACCAGTTCTTCCCCTTCGTCATCGAGCGCGACCGCTACGGCCTGCGCGTGCTGCCGGAGAACCTGGGCAACCTGCAGTATTTCGAGTTCGGAGCAGATGAGGAGCTGACATCCAAGGAGGTGCTGGAAAACGCGCGCTACCAGAAGGTGGTGCGTGACGGCTTTGCCTCGTTCTTCTTCCACCCCTTCCTGGCGGTTGAGTCCCAGGCGCAGAAGTATGACGGGCGCGGTTATACGCACCTGAAGGAAATCGTGGATGGCCTGACGGCCATGGGCTACACGTGGACCTCACCCAGCCGCCAGCGCAAGCCCTGACCCTGACACGGCGCGTGGCCATGGCGGCCATGCTGCCGTGCGCGGTGTCTTTGCCGCCGTCGTGCGGCGCGCCATTGCGCCACCTCGGCGGCATGGTGTGGCAGCCCAGCCTGCGCACGCTGCGCCCCCAGGGCAACTGGGCGCAACTGGGCGTTCGCCGCCTGTTGGTGCAATGGACGGCGGTGGATTCACAGGCTTTTGTGCCGGGCACCGGCCTGCCTCCGATCGCGGCTGAGCTACCCGACTGGGAGCGCATCGCCGCCGAGCCCTGGGCCCAGGAGGTGATCGTGGGCCTGGCGGCCATGCATGGCGAGGCGCAGGCACGTGCCTCGGTGGCGCTGCTGGTGGAGCAGGCGCACGCCCTGGTGCCCATCGTGCAGCGGCTCCCGCTGAGGCTGGGTGGCTGGTATTTCCCCCTGGAGGTGGATCCCACCTGGCTGCCGGGGCCAGAGTGGTCCCAGGGCCTGGCGCAGTTGCCACGCCCGCTGTGGATCAGCGCCTATGACAGTGCCAACCTCGGCCCGCACGTGCTGGCGGACTGGATCGAGCGCTGGCTGCCGGGCGACGTAGGGGTGTTCTTCCAGGACGGCGTGGGCGTGCATGCGCGCAGTCCGGAGGTTGCGCTGAAGTACTTGCAGGTGCTGACCTACCGCCTGGGTCAGGCGCGCGTGCAGATGATTGCCGAGGCTTTTCGCCCCGCGCCAGAAGGCGGGTTCCGCAGCGCCACGGCGGCGGAGTTCCTGCCGCAGATCGATGCCTACAAGGGGTGGGAGGTGCTGGCCTTCGACGGCCCGCACTACCTGGGAGAGCCGCTGGTGGCTGAGCTGGTGGCGCAGGGCGTGCGCTGATGCCGGCGGCTGCCGCGGCAGCACCCCGCAAGGTTGATCAACCCGCGTTGAACGGCGCCGGCGTCTTCGGCTCGTAGTCGCACCAGGGTGCGACCACGCATTCCCAGCAGCGCGGTTTGCGTGCCTGGCACACGTAGCGGCCCAGCAGAATCAACCAGTGGTGGGCGTCCACCAGATACTGCGGTGGCACGCGCTGCAGCAGCTGCATCTCCACGGCCAGCGGGTTCTTGCCGGGCGCCAGGCCGGTGCGGTTGCCCACGCGGAAGATGTGCGTGTCCACCGCCATGGTGGGCTGGCCGAACGCCACGTTCAGCACCACGTTGGCGGTCTTGCGGCCCACGCCGGGCAGGGCTTGCAGCGCCTCGCGCGTGCGCGGCACCTGGCCGCCGTGCTGCTCCACCAGGATGCGGCAGGTCTGCATCAGGTTCTTCGCCTTGGTGCGGTACAGGCCGATGGTCTTGATATAGCCCTCCAGGCCGTCCAGGCCCAGCTCCAGAACGGCCTGCGGCGTATTGGCGACGGGAAACAGCCGGCGCGTGGCCTTGTTCACACCCACGTCGGTGGCCTGCGCCGACAGCAGCACGGCGGCCAGCAGCTCGAATACGTTGGTGTATTCCAGCTCGGTGTTGGGCTGCGGGTTGGCGGCCTGCAGCGCCGCGAAGAAGGGCTCGATGTCCTGGGGCTTCATGGGCGGCGATTGTCGCCGGCTGAGGGGCGCGCCGCAGGAAAGCTGCGCGGCAATTGGCGACAATGGGGGCTACCGTCTTTCACCCATCCACCCGATTGCCGTCCATGCCGCTTGCCTTTGCCGACCGCCTGAATAACGTTGAAACCTCCGCCATCCGCGAACTGTTCAAGCTGCTGGGCAAGCCCGGCATCATCAGTTTTGCGGGCGGCTTCCCGGACAGCGCCATGTTCGACGTGGCCGGCATCCGCGCCGCCAGCGAGCGCGTGCTGGCCGAGGAGCCCGGCGCCGCGCTGCAGTACGGCGCCACCGAGGGCTACCAGCCGCTGCGCGAGCAACTGGCCACCTTCATGCAAGGCAAGGGCGTGGCGGGGCTGGCGCCCGAGCAGCTCATCGTCACCACGGGCAGCCAGCAGGCGCTGGACCTGCTCGGCAAGACCATGATCGACCCCGGTGACAAGGTGATCGTCGAGGGCCCCACCTTTCTTGCGACCATCCAGTGCTTTCGCCTCTATGGCGCCGAGGTGATCAGCGCGCCCGTGGACGGCGAGGGCGTGCAGCCCGATGCGCTGGAGCGGCTGATCGTCGAGCACCGCCCCAAGCTGGTCTACCTGATTCCTACCTTTGGCAACCCCAGCGGCGCCACCTTGAGCCTGGAGCGCCGCAAGCGCGTGCTGGAACTGGCCGCGCGGCACCAGGTGCTGGTGGTGGAGGACGACCCCTATGGCGACCTGTACTTCGGCGAGGCGCCGCCGGCCAGCCTGCTGGCGCTCTCGGCCCAGGTGCCGGGCAGTCGGGAGTGGCTGGCGCACTGCGGCAGCCTGAGCAAGGTGCTGTCCCCCGGCCTGCGCGTGGGCTGGCTGATCGCACCGCCCGAGCTGCTGGCGCGCGCCGTGATGTGCAAGCAGTTCAGCGATGCGCATACCAGCACCTTTGCCCAGGCCACGGCCGCGCAGTACCTCAAGAGCGGCGCCATGCCCGCGACGCTGGCCCATGTGCGCACCGTGTATGCCGAGCGCGCGCAGGCCATGGGCGATGCGCTGCGTGCGGAACTGGGCGACGCGGTGGAGTTCGTGCAGCCGCGCGGCGGCCTGTTCCTGTGGGTGCGCCTGACAGGGGCGCGCGGGCAGGAGCGTGATGCCGGCGCATTGGCCAAACGCGCGATCGACAAGGGCGTGGCCTTCGTGCCCGGCACGCCATTCTTCAGCCAGAACCCCGACGCGGCCACGCTGCGCCTGTCGTTCGCCACGGCCGATGTGGCCAAGATCCGCGAAGGCGTGGCGCGCCTCGGGCAGGCGCTCAAGGGTTGATGGCGATGGTGGACGCACGCACGCAGGAGCGGGTGGAAGCGCTGGAGGTCAAGGCCGCCTTCACCGAAGACCTGCTGGACCAGCTCAACCTGACCATCTACCGCCAGCAGCAACAGATCGACGAGCTGGCGCGCACCGTGGCGCAGTTGCGCCAGCAGGTGCCCGAGGGGGGCGGCGCCACCGTGCGCAGCCTGCGCGACGAACTGCCGCCGCATTACTGAGGTTTACGTCAAATTGGCCGCTAGCGCTCGTCCATCAAGCGCTAGCAGCTCTTATTTATATAGCGAAGGCTGCCCCATGCAATACCGTTTTCTTGGCAAGAGCCAGCTCCAGGTGTCCACGCTGTGCCTGGGCACGATGATGTTCGGCGACCAGACGGATAAGGCCGAGGCCGCTTCCATCGTGGCCCACGCGCGTGCGCATGGCGTGAACTACATGGACACGGCCGACGTGTACACCAAGGGCGCGTCCGAGCGCATGCTGGGCACGCTGCTGCAGGGCCAGCGCCACGACTGGGTGCTGGCCACCAAGCTGGGCAACAAGATGTCCGAGCGGCCCAACGAGGGTCGCTACTCGCGCGCCTGGATGCTGCGCGAGGTGGAAGCCAGCCTGACGCGGCTGCAGACGGATCATGTGGACATCCTCTACCTGCACCGCGACTACGAGGGCATGGACCTGGAGGAGCCGCTGTTCGCCATCGATGCGCTGCTGCGCGCGGGCAAGATCCGCTACTGGGGCGTGTCCAATTTCCGCGGCTGGCGCATTGCCGAGCTGGTGCACGGTGCGCGCCGCATCGGCATGCCCGGCCCCGTCGTGTGCCAGCCGTACTACAACCTGCTCAACCGCATGCCCGAGGTGGAGATCCTGCCGGCCTGCCAGCATTACGGGCTGGGCGTGACGCCCTACAGCCCTGTGGCGCGCGGTGTGTTGACCGGCAAGTACCTGCCAGGCCAGGCACCCCAGCAAGGCACACGTGCCGGGCGCGGCGACCGGCGCATGGGCGAGACCGAGTTCCGCGAGGAGTCGCTCCAGATCGCCCAGCAGCTCAAACTGCATGCCGAGGCCCGGGGCATCACGCTTGCGCAGTTCGCCACGGCCTGGGTGCTGGCGCACCGCGGCGTCAGCTCCGTCATCGCCGGGCCGCGCACGCTGGCGCAGTGGCAGGACTACCTGCCGGCGCTCGACTATGGAGTCACGCCCGAGGACGAGGCGCTCATCGACAGCCTGGTGGCCCCCGGCCACCCGTCGACGCCGGGCTTTACCGACCCGGCCTATCCGCTGCAGGCGCGCCGCGCCTGACGCCCGAGGACCGGAGCCATGTATCCCTACGTCTTTGCATTGCACCTGCTGGCCGCCACCGTCTGGACCGGTGGCCATCTGGTGCTGGCATTCACCGTGTTGCCGCGCGCGCTGCGCCAGCGGTCGCCCCAGGCGCTGCTGGACTTCGAGCAGGGCTACGAACACGTGGGCATGCCCGCGCTGATCATCCAGGTCGCCACCGGGCTGTGGATGGCCTTGCAGCTCGTGCCCGACTGGGGGCAGTGGTTCAGCCCTGATGCGCCACTGGAACGCGCCGTGTCGCTCAAGCTCGCGCTGCTGGCCGCCACGCTGTTGGTGGCCGCCCATGCGCGGTTGCGCGTCATTCCCACGCTGAGCGCACGCACGCTGCCGCTGATGGCGTGGCACGTGGCGGCCGTCACGCTGCTGTCGGTGGGCTTCGTGCTCACGGGCATCGCGTTCCGCTACGGCGGACTGGGAATGTGATGGAAGGGGCGGGCCCTGCGGTGCCGGGCTGCGATGCGCGGCGCCTGCAGTTGCTGCTGACGCGCGAGATGCCGTTTGGCAAACACCGTGGCACGGTGATCGCCGATCTGCCCGCCAACTACCTGCATTGGTTCGCCCGCGAGGGGTTTCCGCGCGGCGAGATCGGCCAGCTTCTCGCTCTGATGTACGAGCTGGACCATAACGGCTTGCGCGATCTGCTGGCCCCGCTGCGCGCTGCGCCAGGGCGGTGAGCGGCAGTCGCGGGCTGCTTTCACGCTTTTACGCAAGGGCGCGGAGCGCCGCCATGCGGGCTCCGTCCGCGCCTAGCGGTTCACGCCCGTTGGCGCGCGCCGCTGACGGGCATCAGCCGCCGCTGCACGAACATGCCGAGCCGCTGCCGCAGCCCTGCGAGGCGCCGGCCTCGAACTGCGGGAACAGCACGTTGTTCTCCAGGTGGATGTGGTTCACCAGGTCGTCGCTGAGCTGCGCGAGGCCCGCATACAGCGCGCGCCAGGTGTTGCAGGCGCCCATGGGCGGGGTGATGTCGTTGGTCAGGCGCGCGATCTGCTCCAGTGCCTCGCCGTGGTCCACGTGCTCGCTGCGCATCATGCCGATGGGCTGGGTCACGAAGGCGTTGCCGCCGCTGCGCAGCATGGGGAACAGGATGGCTTCCTCCTTGTGCATGTGGGTCAGCAGCTCCTGCTGCATCTCTTCCAGCGCGTCGGCCAGGCCGTGCGGGGTGTTGGGGTTGTCGCGGTGCACGGCTTCCACGCGGCGCGCCATGCGCACCAGCTCGGGCAACTGGGCGCGGTGCACCTCGTGGTAGCGCGCGACGATGTGGTCGATCAGTTCCGTGGGTGTGCCGGCGTCGGGCAGTTCGTTGGGGCGTTGCAGGGCGGAAAGCTCATCCACCACGGCCTGCAGGTCCAGGCCTTTGTCCGCGGCCGCCTGTTCCAGCGGCACTTGGCCGCCGCAGCAGAAGTCCAGCTTCAGGCGGCGGAACACGGCGGTCGCGCCAGGCAGTTCAACGGCAATCTGGCCGATGGCCTGACGGGGGTCGAGGGAGGGAGATGTGGCGGTATTCATGGGGCTTCCTTAAAGGTTCACTTGTGATGAATATTTTATTCATTAAAATCCACATAGAGTGAATCTTTGTGTGAACCCTTGGTGCAACCATGCGACTGACCCAGTGGACCGACTACACGCTGCGCGTGCTCATGTACTGCGCCGCCTGCCAGGAGCGCGAGCAGCCCGTGACCATCAGCGAGGTGGCCGAGGCACACGGCATCTCGCGCAGCCATCTCACGAAGATCGTGCAGCAACTCGCGGCCCAGGGGCTGCTGGACACCACGCGCGGGCGTGGCGGCGGCATGCGCCTGATGAAGCCGGCCAGCGAGATCAACCTGGGCCAGATCGTGCGCATGACGGAGACCGACTTCGACATGGTCGAGTGCTTCAATGCCGAGTTGAACCAGTGCCGCATGAGCAGCCACTGCCGTCTGCAAGCCGTGCTGTCCGACGCCACGCGGGCCTACCTTGCAGTGCTGGACAGCTTCACCGTGGCCGATCTGGTCACCCCGTCCATCGCTGCGCAGCGGCAGGGCGGGGCGGCGCTGGTGCAGTCCATGCGCTGGGTGCCAGGGTTGCCCATCACCCGCGCCGAGACATTGGCGTAAAAACGGGCTCCAGCGCTTTACCTGCAAGCGCGAAGCGCTCTACTTTTTGATGATTCAGGCCGCCAGCGGCGGCTCCAGCCACTGGCGCGCCGCCGCCATCACGCACTGGGTGAGGCGCTCCAGCGCCACCTGCGCCGTGCGCGGGTGGGCCCAGTACAGCGGCACGTCCATGGCGGTGTTCGGCAGCAACTGCACCAAACGGCCCTCGGCCAGTTGCTGGCCGATCAGCGTCAGCGGGTGCATGCCCCACCCCATGCCCACCTCGCAGGCGCGCACGTAGCCAAAGTTGGACGGCAGGAAGTGCCTGGGTGCATGCGTGCGCGACGTGAGGCCGTGCGCCTGCATCCATTGGTCTTGCAGCCGGTCCTTGCGGTCGAAGGTCATGATCGGCGCGCGCGCCAGCGTGGCGGCCGTCACACCGTCGGCAAAGTGCCGCGCAATGAACCCGGGGCTGGCGGCGGCCACATAGCGCATGGTGCCCAGCGGCCAGGTGTTGCAGCCGGCGATGGCCGTGCCCGTGGCGGTGACGGCGGCGATCACTTCGCCCTGGCGCAGCCGCTCGCCCGTGTGCTCCTGGTCGTCGATGCGCAGGTCCAGCAATTCGTTGCCGCCCGCGGTGAAGGCGGCCATGGCGTCCATGAACCAGGTGGACAGAGAATCCGCGTTGACGGCCAGTTTGAGCGTTGGTGCCGGCGCGGGCATGTCGGGCAGCAGGTCGGGGTTGGTACGGCGCAACTGGTTTTCCAGCAGCGCTACCTGTTCCAGGTGCAGGCACAGCCGGCGGCCCGCGTCGGTGCCGGTGCAGGGGCTGCCGCGCTGCACCAGCACCTGTCCCACGCGCTCCTCCAACTGCTTGATGCGTTGCGACACGGCCGATGGCGTTACGTGCAGGCGGCGCGCTGCCCGCTCGAAGCTGCCTTCGCGCACCACGGCGGCCAATGCTTCCAGTCCAGCGTAGTCCAGCATTCAGTTTTACTTAATATCGGTTAGAAGTTTGAAGTGTACTTAAATGAATGCGCGGCCTACCATCGGGCGCATGTTCACTCAACACGCCGCCGCTTCCTCCTGGCTCACGGGCTTCACCGTGTGCCTGTCGCTCATCGTCTCCATCGGAGCGCAGAACCTGTACGTGCTGCGCCAGGCCGTGCAGGGTCAACACGTGCGCGCCTGCGTGGCGTGGTGCGTGGCGAGCGACGCGCTGCTGGTGGCGCTGGGCGTGGCCGGTATGGCGCAGGTGCTGGGCCGTTCGCCCACGCTGGCGCATGCGCTGCAACTGGGCGGTGCGCTGTTCCTGCTGGCCTACGGCTTGTTTGCCTGGCATCGCGCTTTCTTTGCACCGGATGCGGGGCTGAACGCCTCGGGTGGCGAACGCGTGGCGCGCGGGGTGCTGGGTGTGCTCAGCGGCCTGGCCGTCATCACGCTGCTCAACCCGCATGTGTACCTGGACACGGTGGTGCTGATCGGCTCCATCGGTGCGCGCCAGGATGGTTGGCTCAAGTGGGTGTTCGTGCTGGGGGCGGCGTCGGCCAGCCTGACCTGGTTCGTGGTGCTGGCCTTCGCCGGGCGGCGCCTGCAGGGCGTGTTTGCCAACCCGCGCGCCTGGCGCGTGCTGGACACGCTGACGGGCGCGATGATGTTCGTGCTGGCCTGGTGGGTGTGGCAGGGTGCCTGACGTCGTGCCCGCACCCATGAAAAAAGCGCTGCCGCGGCAGCGCTTTTCTTCGTACAGCGTTGCCGCTGCGCGGTCAGAACGCGGGGACCACGGCGCCCTTGTACTTGTCCTGGATGAACTTCTTCACCTCGGGCGTGTGCAGCGCCTTGATCAGCTTGGCGATGTTGGGGTCGTTGGCGCGGTCGGCACGGGCCGCCACGATGTTGGTGTAGGGCGAGTCGGCGCCTTCGATGAACAGCGCATCCTTGGTGGGGTTGAGCTTGGCTTCGATCGCGTAGTTGGTGTTGATCAGGGCCAGGTCCACATCGGCCAGCGCACGCGGCAGCAGCGGGGCTTCGAGCTCCTTGAACTTGAGCTTCTTGGGGTTCTTCACCACGTCCAGCGGGGTGGGCGTGAGGCTCTTGGGGTCCTTGAGCTCGATCAGGCCCTGCTTGGCCAGCAGAATCAGCGCGCGGCCGCCGTTGGAGGGATCGTTGGGGATGGCCACGGTGGCGCCGTCCTTCAAGTCCTTCACGTTCTTGATCTTGTTGGAGTAGGCGCCAAAGGGCTCCACGTGGATCTTGCCGTTGGGCACGGCCACCAGGCTGCTCTTGCGGTCCTTGTTGTAGCTGTCCAGGTAGGGCTGGTGCTGGAAGAAGTTGGCGTCCAGCTGCTTGTCCTCGACGGCGGCGTTGGGCTGCACGTAATCGCTGAATTCCTTGACCTGCAGGTCCAGGCCCTGGGCCTTGAGCTGGGGCTTCACGAAGTTCAGGATCTCCGCGTGCGGCACGGCCGTGGCGGCTACCTTGAGCACGTCGGCGGCTTGCGCGCCCAGCGCGGCAGCGGCCAGGGCAATGGCAGACAGGGTTTTCTTCAGCATGGAGAACGGTTTCCTTGTAGCGGTGACTTGAGAGCACCGCCCTGTGCAAGAGGGCGATGGCCAGGGTGTGAAGTGTAAGCGGGACGACTCAGCCGCAAGTCGTTTTTATTTTTATATTCATATATGGAATGGGTTCTTTATCTTTTGTTATTTTGATAAAAAACCGCACTAGCGCCCATTTGACAAGCGCTAGAAGCTATGAATATGGGAGCGTGAATGGGGCTGCGGTATAGGTGCTCAGCGCAGCACTTCCAGCAGCCGGTCCAGTCCACCCTGGTTGATGGCCACGCGGGCCTGTGCGCGCACGGCGGGCTTGGCGTGGTAGGCCACGGACAGCCCGGCCGCGCCCATCATGGGCAGGTCGTTGGCCCCGTCGCCCACGGCGATGGTCTGGCGCGCGTCGATGCCCATGAGCGAGGCGACCTCCAGCAGGGTGCGCCGTTTTTCCGCGCCATCGCAGATGTCGCCCCAGGGTTGGTCCACCATGCGACCGGTGAGCAGGCCGTTCTCGATCTCCAGCACATTGGAGCGTGCGAAGTCGATCCCCAGGTGCGCCTTCACGCGGTCGGAGAAGAAAGTGAACCCACCCGAAACGAGCAGCGTGGCCAGCCCCGCGGCCTTGGCGGCGGCGATGAGTTCGGCCGCGCCGGGGTTGAAGCGCAAGCGCTCGGTGAACACGCGCTCCAGGTGGTCCGTGCCCACGCCCTTGAGCAGCGCCACGCGCTGGCGCAGGCTTTCCTTGTAGTCGGCGATCAGGCCCTGCATGGCGGCCTCGGTGATGGCGGCCACCTCGGCCTTGCGGCCGGCGGCGTCGGCGATCTCGTCCACGCATTCGATGCTGATGAGCGTGGAGTCCATGTCGAAGGCGATGAGCTTGTAGTCGGCGAGCCGCAGCGGCGGCGTGATGCCCTGCACGACGAGACCGGGGGCAAATTCAAAAGGAGTCTGGGACATGGAGGCGGAGTAGAGCGGATGCGAAAAAGAGGGATTGTCGTTCAGGGCTTGGGCAGGTACAGCTGGTCGGACCAGGTGGCCAGCCACCCGGGCTTGAAGGCCACGAACACCGCGCACAGCATGCCCGTGACCATGCCATCGCCCCAGGCCATGAGCCAGCGCGCCACCAGCGACAACTGTTCACCCACGCCCGGCAGCACATGGCCCGCCCATTGCGACAGCGAGCCTGCCACGAACACGCACAGCGCCGTGCCCAGGAAGCCCCGGCCCAGCACATAGACGAAGATGCGCACGCCGGTGAGCGCACGCGCGCCCGCCAGGCGCCGCAGCAGCACGCCCACGAGCAGCGCGAGCGTGGCGGGGACGATGCCCTGCCACACGGCCAGGCCCAGCGCGTCGCCCCAGCCCAGGCTGGGCGAGACCAGCGCGGCGATCGTGCCGACGGCCAGCAGGGCCGGAACCGCCAGCGGCCAGCCCAGCATGAGCAGCACCAGGCAGGCGCCTGACCACTGCAGCTGCAGCGGCATGCGGTGCAGCGTAGGCAGAGCCCAGGCCCAGGGCAGCAGCACGAGCGTGGCGAGCAGCGGCGTCCACAGCGTGGCAGGTGCGCCATGGGCCTCGTGCGCCAACGGTTTGCGGCTGCCCAGCAGCCGCCAGGGCCGCGCAGCCAGCGCGAAGGCCAGTGCCAGCAGGGCGAGGGCGGCTTCCAGTGCCATGGATCTGCCTAGGCGGGGACGGCGGCCTGTGCCTCGGCCAGCGGCTGGCCCAGGCTGCGCAGCACGTCGCGCACCATCTGGGCGCGCGCGGCGGGGTCGGGCAGCTCGCGCTCGATGCGCAGCTTCTCATTGCCCGCCAGCTTGATGTGCTTGTTTTTCTGGATCAGGTGGATGATGGCCATCGGGTCCACCGGGGGCTGCGGCTTGAAGGTGATGGTGATCACGCCGGGGGCGGCATCCACCTTCACGACGCCGTAGGGCGCGGACAGCACGCGCAGACGGTGCACGTCGATGAGCGTCTGTGCCTGCGGCGGCAGCTTGCCGAAGCGGTCCACGATCTCTTCGAGCAGGCCGTCGATCTGGTCGCTGGTCTTGGCCGTGGCCAGCTTCTTGTAGAACGACAGGCGCAGGTGCACGTCGCCGCAATAGTCGTCGGGCAGCAGGGCCGGGGCGTGCAGGTTGATGTCGGTGGCGGCCTGCATGGGGGCGAGCAGGTCGGGCTCCTTGCCGGCCTTGAGTTGCTTCACCGCCTCGGCCAGCATCTCGTTGTAGAGCTGGAAGCCGATCTCCATCATGTTGCCGCTCTGGCTCTCGCCCAGCACCTCGCCCGCGCCGCGGATCTCCAGGTCGTGCATGGCCAGGTAGAAGCCGCTGCCCAGCTCCTCCATCTGCTGGATGGCGTCCAGGCGCTGCTGCGCCTGCTTGGTCAGGCCGTCGATGTCGGGCACCATCAGGTAGGCGTAGGCCTGGTGGTGGCTGCGGCCCACGCGCCCGCGCAATTGGTGCAGCTGCGCCAGGCCGAACTTGTCGGCGCGGCTGATGATGATGGTGTTGGCCGTGGGCACGTCGATGCCGGTCTCGATGATGGTCGAGCACAGCAGGATGTTGTAGCGCTGGGCCACGAAGTCGCGCATCACGCGCTCCAGCTCGCGCTCGGGCATCTGGCCGTGGGCCACGGCGATGCGCGCCTCGGGCAATATCTCTTCGAGCTTCTGGCGCCGGTTCTCGATGGTCTCGACCTCGTTGTGCAGGAAGTAGCACTGGCCGCCGCGCTTGAGCTCGCGCAGCACGGCCTCGCGGATCACGCCCGTGCCTTCGTTGCGCACGAAGGTCTTGATGGCCAGGCGCCGCTGCGGCGCGGTGGCGATCACGGACAGGTCGCGCAGCCCCTCCAGCGCCATGCCCATGGTGCGCGGGATCGGCGTGGCGGTGAGCGTGAGCACATCCACCTCGGCGCGGAACTGCTTCATCGCCTCCTTGTGGCGCACGCCGAAGCGGTGTTCTTCGTCGATGATGAGCAGGCCCAGGTTCTTGAACTGGGTCGATTCGCTGAGCAGCTTGTGCGTGCCCACGACGATGTCCACCGTGCCGTCGGCAATGCCCTTGACGGCGGCGGTGATCTCCTTGCCCGAGCGAAAGCGCGAGACCTCGGCCACCTTCACGGGCCACTTGCTGAAGCGGTCGCTCAGCGTGCGGTAGTGCTGCTCGGCCAGCAGCGTGGTGGGCGCCAGGAACGCCACCTGCTTGCCCCCGGCCACGGCCACGAAGCAGGCACGCAGTGCGACCTCGGTCTTGCCAAAGCCCACGTCGCCGCAGACCAGCCGGTCCATGGGGCGCGGGCTGATCATGTCCTGCACCACGGCGTGGATCGCGGCCTTCTGGTCCGCGGTCTCCTCGAAGCCGAAGTCGTTGGCGAACTGCTCGTAGTCGTTGGGCGAGTAGCGGAAGGCATGCCCCTCGCGCGCAGCGCGGCGGGCGTAGATGTTGAGCAGCTCGGCCGCGGCGTCGCGCACCTGCTCGGCGGCCTTGCGCTTGGCCTTTTCCCACTGGCCGCTGCCCAGCTTGTGCAGCGGGGCCTCGTCGGCAGACACGCCCGTGTAGCGGCCGATGAGTTGTAGCTGACTCACAGGCACGTAGAGCACGGCCTTGTCGGCGTATTCCAGGTGCAGGAACTCCTGCAGCGCGGGGCTGCCGTCGGGGTTCTTGTTGCCCACATCCATGTGGATGAGGCCGCGGTAGCGCCCGATGCCGTGCTGGTTGTGCACCACGGGGTCGCCCACCTTCAGCTCGGACAGGTCCTTGATCAGCGCTTCGACGTCGCTGGCCTGCTCCTGCTTCTTGCGCCGGCGCGTGGTGGAGCCGGCGGCGAACAGCTCGGTCTCGGTGACCAGGTCCAGCCCTTCTTCCATCCACGCGAAGCCCGAGGCCAGCGCCGCCGTGGCGATGCCGACGCGCTCTTCGGGCGTCCCCTGGAATTCGGCCAGCGAATCGAAAGCCGGCGGGTTCAACCCCGAGGCCCGCAGGAAATCCAGCAGGCTCTCGCGCCGGCCGTCGCTTTCAGCCAGCAGCAGCACGCGCTGGCCGGTCTGCCCGGTGGCGCGGATGTGCGCCTGCAGCCGCGCCAGCGGGTCCTCGGCGCCGCGCACCACGGACAGGTCGGGCAGCTTCTGGAACTGCGCGTTGTCCGCCACGTCTTCCACACCGGGGCGCAGCGACAACTGGGCATGCTGGTTGGCGTGGGCGTAGAACTGCTCGGCGCCCAGGAACAGCGCCTCCGGCGGCAGGGTGGGGTGGTCCGGGTCGCCCTGGATCAGGCGGTAGCGGTCGCGCGTGTCCTGCCAGAAGCGCTGGAAGGCTGTCTCTAGGTCGCCGTGCAGCACCACGGTGGCTTCGTTGCCCAGGTAATCGAACACGGTGGCCGTCTCATCGAAGAACAGCGGCAGGTAGTACTCGATGCCCGCCGTGGCCACACCGTTGCCCATGTCCTTGTAGATGCGGCTCCTCGTGGGATCGCCCTCCAGCAGCTCGCGCCAGCGCTGGCGGAACTTGGCGCGCGCCGCGTCGTCCATGGGGAACTCGCGCCCGGGCAGCAGGCGCACCTCGGGCACCGGGTAGAGGCTGCGCTGGCTGTCGGGGTCGAACGTGCGGATGGAGTCGATCTCGTCGTCGAACAGGTCCACCCGGTACGGCACGGCCGAACCCATCGGGAACAGGTCGATCAACCCGCCGCGCACCGCGTATTCGCCATGGCCCACCACCTGGGACACATGCTGGTAGCCCGCGAGCGTGAGCTGGGCGCGCAGCTTGGCCTCGTCCAGCTTCTGCTTGACCTTGAAATGGAAGGTGTAGCCCGCCAGGAACGAGGGCGGCGCCAGCCGGTACAGCGCCGTGGTGGCCGGCACCAGCACCACGTCGGCGCCCGTGTCCTTGTCGCGCTGCTGGATGCGCCAGAGTGTGGCCAGCCGCTCGCTGATCAGGTCCTGGTGCGGCGAGAAGCTGTCGTAGGGCAGCGTTTCCCAGTCGGGAAACAGCGCGCAGCGCAACTCGGGCGCGAAGAAGGCCATCTCGTCGATGAGGCGCTGGGCGTCGGTTGCATCGGCGGTGACGATGGCGGTGGTGCGGCCTGCGGCCTTTTCCCGCTCGCCCAGGCGGGCCAGCAGCAAGGCGTCGGCGCTGCCCACGGGGCGGGGCAGGGTGAATCGTTTTCCGGGGGAGAGTTTGGGCAGCTGCATGCAGGTGGCGTCGCCCCATGGTGTGGGATAGGGCGCAGGACACGGAGCAGTGTGCGCCACGAGGCTCAAGACGACGATCGGGGATTTTAGAATGCCCGCCCATGACCGACCTGCTGCCGCCCACTACCCCTGCTCGCCCTGTGGCCGGGCGCTTCTGGGGGCTGGTGCCCTGCGCCGGCACCGGCACGCGCGCCGTGCGCAGGGGCGGGCAGGACGGCCCCCCCGTGCTGCCCAAGCAGTACCACACGGTGGCGGGTCACCCGATGGTGCTGCACACGCTGGCGGCCTTTGCGGGCGTGGCGCGCCTGGCGGGCACGCTGGTGGCCGTGGCCGCGGGCGACACCTTCTTCGACGGTCACCCCCACCCGGCCTTCTTTGCCGTGCCCTGCGGCGGGCCCACGCGCGCCGACACGGTGCTGGGCGGCCTGAAGGCCCTGCAATCGCGCGGCGCGCAGGACGAGGACTGGGCGCTGGTGCACGATGCGGCGCGCTGCCTGGTGACGGCGCAGCAGATCGATGCGCTCATCGACGCCTGCCAGCACGACAGCGTGGGCGGGCTGCTGGCGCACAAGCTGGCGGACACGCTCAAGGTGGCGAGCGACGGCCCCGGCGGCGTGCGCGTGGCCGCCACCGTGGACCGCAGCGACAAATGGCTGGCGCAGACGCCGCAGATGTTCCGCATCGGTGCGCTGCGCCATGCGCTGGAGCGGGTGGGCGCCACCGCCACCGACGAGGCCAGTGCCATGGAGGCCATGGGCCTGCGCCCGCGCCTGGTGCCTGGCGGCGCGCAGAACTTCAAGGTGACCTACCCCGAGGACTTCGCGCTGGCCGAGGCCGTGCTGGCCCAGCGCATGCACGGCGCCACGCTGGAGCGCTTTGGCGGCGAACGCGGCGCCGCGGCGAGCGACCCGGTCAAGACTTTCTTTTCTTCCAAGGCATGAGGGCGGCGAACGCAATGGGCATGAATTTCAGAATCGGCGAAGGGTGGGACGTGCATGCGCTGGTGCCCGGGCGGCGCCTGGTCATCGGCGGGGTGGAGATCCCGCACGCCATGGGCTTGCTGGGCCATTCCGATGCCGATGTGCTGCTGCATGCCATCACCGATGCGCTGCTGGGCGCTGCGGCGCTGGGCGACATCGGCAGCCACTTCCCCGACACCGACGCGCGCTTCAAGGGCGCGGACTCGGTGGCGCTGCTGGAGGAGGCGGCGCGCCGCGTGGGCGACACGGGCTACGCCATCGGCAACATCGACAGCACAGTCGTTGCGCAGGCACCGCGCCTGGCGACGCACATCCCCGCCATGCGCGAGCGCATTGCCGCCGCGCTGGGCCTGGTGCTGGACCAAGTGAACGTGAAGGCCAAGACCGCCGAGCGCCTGGGCCCCGTGGGGCAGGGCCTGTCCATCGAGGCGCGCGCCGCCGTGTTGCTATTCAAAAAATAGCTGCTTGCGCTGGAAGAGTGCCGGTTTCCGGCAGAAAACGCTGTAAATCAGCCACGCAGCAAGCGCTGGCTGCTATCAATTTTGCTGAGATGGCGGCACACCGCTGCGCGGTGGCAGGTGGCGCTTGATCTGCGGGCGCTGCAGGCGCTGCTGGGGGTCCTGGCCCTGCCGCAAGTTCATCGCGCGCTGCAACTGGATGTGGGCCACCAGCCCGCCCGAGCCCGAGTTGGCCAGCGCGAAGATGCCCCCCATGCGCTGCACGGTCTTGTCCACGATCGACAGGCCCAGGCCCGCGCCGGCCGCGGCCGTGCGCGCGGAGTCGCCGCGAAAGAACGGCTTGGTGAGGTTGGCCAGTTGCTCGGGTGGTGCGCCGGGCCCGTGGTCGCGCAGCTTCACCAGCACCCACTTCTCGCGCGCCTTGGCGGCGATGTCCACGGTGGTGATGCCGGTTTCGCGGTTCTTGCCGTAGCGGCGGGCGTTCTCCAGCAGGTTGGAGATCACGCGCGCCAGCTCCACCTCGTCGGCCATCACGATCAGGTCCTCGGGCACGTTCATCGAGATCTGCAACTCGCGGTGGTCCTGCACCGCGTACACGCAGGACGACACCACGCCATGCAGGTTGACGGGGCTCAGGGCCACCGTGGTGTCGGGCCGCGCATAGTCCAGGAACTTGTCGATGGTGGCGTCCAGCTGCACGATGTCGGCCACCATGTGCTCGCGCGCCACGTCGTCGGTGACGCTCATCTCGGTTTCCAGGCGCAGCCGCGCCAGCGGCGTGCGCAGGTCGTGCGAGATGCCGGCCAGCATCACCGCGCGGTCCTGCTCCAGCTTGGCGAGCTTTTGCGCCATGCGGTTGAAGCCGATGTTGACCTCGCGGATCTCGCTGGTCACGGCCTCTTCGTCCAGGCGGCTGTTGGCAAAGTCGCCGTCGCGCACGCGGTTGGCCGCGTCGCTGAGCTGCTTGAGCGGACGGTTGATCAGCCGCGCGATGACGGCGGCACCCGCCAGCGACAGCGCGCCTGCGGTGATCAACCAGATCATCCAGGTCTTGCCGCCAGCGGCACTCAGGCGCGAACGGTCCATCAGCATCCAGTTGGGGTCGCCATTGATGGTGAAGCCCACCCACAGCCCCTTCTCGCCATTCACGCTGGCGGCCACGATGGTGCCGGGCCCCAGGCGCTGGGTGAGTTCTTCGGTCAGGCGCGAGCCGAGCGGGGAGGGCGAGAGCAACTCGAACTTGTCACCCGGCTCGCGCGGCAGGATGCGCACGCCCTCCTGGTCGGCCATGGTCTTGAGCAGCGACACGCGCGCGATGGCATCGGAGTGGATGAGCGCCGCGCGGCTCAGGTTGACCAGCGATGCAATCTGCTGCGCCGTCTGCAGGGCGCGGGGCTCGAACTCCAGCGCACGCAGCGTCTGCAGCCACGCCATGATGCTGCCGATCAGCAGCACCGCCAGCAGGAAGAAGGTGCGCCAGAAGAGGTTCAGCCCCACGCGCGCACGCTGGGCCCGCCGGCTGGCGGACGTTTCCAGCGGCGCGGGGCTGGTGGCATCGGAAGGCGCGTCGTGGGTGGCGCTCATGTCAAGGTGGCGTGCAAGCGGTCATGCAGGGCACGGCGTGCCGGTGGAGTGGGGCCGCCGTTCCTTTCGCAGGGATGCCCTGGTCAGTTCGTGCCGTCCGGCACGAACACGTAGCCCACACCCCAAACGGTCTGGATGTAGCGCGGCGCGGCGGCGTCCACCTCGACCAGCTTGCGCAGGCGCGAGATCTGCACGTCCAGGCTGCGGTCGAACGGCTCGAACTCGCGCCCGCGCGCCAGCAGCGCGAGCTTTTCGCGCGACAGCGGCTGGCGCGGGTGGCGCACCAGGGCTTTCAGCATGGCGAATTCGCCCGTGGTCAGCGGCAGTTCCTCGCCGTTCTTTTGCAGCGCGCGCGTGCCCAGGTCGAAGGTGAAGGGGCCGAAGGTCACCACTTCGTTGTCGCCCGACGGTGCGCCCGGGGCCTCCTGCGGCGGGCGGCGGCGCAGCACGGCGTGGATGCGGGCCAGCAGTTCGCGCGGGTTGAAGGGCTTGCCCAGGTAGTCGTCGGCGCCCACTTCCAGGCCCACGATGCGGTCCACGTCCTCGCCCTTGGCGGTCAGCATGATGATGGGCGTGCGGTCATTGGCCGCGCGCAGGCGCCGGCAGATCGACAGGCCGTCTTCCCCCGGCATCATCAGGTCCAGCACGATCAGGTCCACGGTCTCGCGCAGCAGGATGCGGTTGAGGGCCTTGCCGTCTTCCGCGACCATAACTTCAAAGCCTTCCTGGGTGAGGTAGCGGCGCAGCAGGTCGCGGATGCGCGCATCGTCATCCACCACGAGAACTTTGTCGGTACGGTTGGTTGTTGAAGCCATGCTTTCTTTCCCAGTCCAATTTGTAACAGAGCCGATTCTGACCAGCTTGCGAACGGAAAGTCCGGTTTTACCCCGGGGTCTGACCAACTGTTACAGGTTTTGCGACACCTCGCAACGACATTACCCGGCATTCATGCCAGCGCTGCGCTGACGCGGTTAGCGTCGGTCCTGGGGCATGCTGCACATGCCCGTACAACGTCAACCCAAGAAAAGGAACACCATGCAAAGAACTATAAAAACAATAGCTGCTTGCGCACTGATGGCGGGCGCTGTGGCCGCTTACGCTCAGAATCCTTCGGCGCCGCCGCAGAACGTGCTGCAGCTCTCCGCATCGGGCACGGTGCAGGTGCAGCAGGACTTGCTGGTGCTGACGCTGGCCGCCACCAAGGAAGCCGCGGACGCCGCAGGCGTGCAAACGCAACTCAAACAGGCGCTGGACGCCGCGCTGGCCGAAGCCCGCCGCGCCGCCCAGCCGCAGCAGATGGACGTGCGCACGGGGGCCTTCGGCATGTACCCGCGCTATGGCAAGGACGGCAAGATCACCGGCTGGCAGGGCCGCGCCGAGCTGGTGCTGGAAGGGCGCGACTTCCCGCGCATCACGGCCACGGCGGGCAAGATCCAGAGCATGTCCATCAGCCAGATCGCATTCGACTTGTCGCGCGAGGCGCGGGCCAAGGTGGAGACCGAGGCCCAGGCGCAGGCCATCGAAGCCTTCAAGGCACGCGCCTCCGAACTGGCGCGGGGCTTCGGTTTTGGCGGCTACTCGCTGCGCGAGGTGGCGGTGAACAGCAATGAGATGTCGCCCGGCCCGCGCCCGCGCATGATGGCCATGGAGGCCAAGGCGGCATCCTATGCGTCCGACGCTCCCGTGCCCGTGGAGGCCGGCAAGGCCCAGGTGGTGGTGACGGTGGCTGGCTCGGTACAGCTCAAGTGACCCCAGCGTTCGCTATCAGCCATTTTGGCCTGCAGCGCCCGCCAGCCGGGCGTTACCAGCTATCTTTTTGATAGCGGTCTTACTGCGCCACCCAGCCGCCGTCCATATTCCATGCCACGCCGCGCACGTTGTTGGCGGCGGCCGAGCAGAAGAACACGGCCAGCTCACCCAGCTCTTCGGGTGTGGTGAACTGCATGGAGGGCTCCTTCTCGCCCAGCAGCACTTTCTTGGCTTCTTCATTGGAGATGCCCAGCGCGGCGGCCTTGGCGTCCACCTGCTTTTGCACCAGCGGCGTGAGCACCCAGCCGGGGCAGATCGCGTTGCAGGTCACGCCCGTCGGGGCGGTCTCCAGCGCCGTCACCTTGGTCAGGCCCACGATGCCGTGCTTGGCCGCCACGTAGGCCGACTTCTGCGCCGAGCCCACCAGGCCGTGCACCGACGCCACGTTGATGATGCGGCCCCAGTCATTGGCCAGCATGCCGGGCAGCGCCAGGCGCGTGGTGTGGAAGGCGCTGGTCAAGTTGATGGCGATGATGGCGTCCCACTTCTCCACCGGGAAGTCCTGCACGCTGGCCACGTGCTGGATGCCGGCGTTGTTGACCAGGATGTCCACGCGGCCGAACTGGGATGCGGCGTACTTGAGCATGTCCTCGATCTCCGCGGGGCGGCTCATGTCCGCGCCGTGGTAGGCCACGCGGGCGCCTGCGGCCTCGCCGGCGGCCAGCACCTCGGCGCGCGGACCGTCCACGTCGCCAAAGCCGTTGAGCACGATGTTCGCCCCCTGGCGCGCGAGCGCCTTGGCGATGCCCAGGCCGATGCCGCTGGTGGAGCCGGTGACGAGGGCGGTTTTGCCGTTCAACATGAGAGTCTCTCCGAATGAATTAGGATGCAGCGCAGGCATTATCGAGCGCTGCATGACGGTACCGTTTCCATGATTCAACCTACGCTGAAATACGTACCGTGCCCCGGCCCCGCGGCCGCCGGCCACCCGGAACAAGGCCATCGCATGGCCTACTGGGAGTGGAACGAGACGGGCGACGCGGCCCATCCCCATGTGATCGTCTGCGTCCACGGGCTGGCACGCCAGGGGCGGGACTTCGACACCCTGGCACGCGCGCTGGCCCGCCATGCGCGCGTGGTCTGCCCCGATGTCGTGGGGCGCGGACGCAGCGATTGGCTGGCCGATCCGATGCAATACCAATTGCCGCTGTACGCGGCCGACATGCTGGCCTTGCTGGTCCAGCTGCATAGCCAGGGCCCCATCGCCACCCTGGATTGGGTGGGCACGAGCATGGGCGGGCTCATCGGCATGGGCCTGTGCGGCCAGACGGGGGTGTTGCCGGTACCCGTGCGGCGCCTGGTGCTCAACGATGTGGGGCCGCGGGTGGAGTGGCAGGCGCTCGCGCGCATCGGCCAGTACCTGGGCCAGCCCGCGCATTTCGCGACGCTGCAGCAGGCGGCCGACGCGCTGTGGGCGGTGTCGCGCAGCTTCGGGCCGCACACGCCTGCGCAGTGGCTGGAGCTGTCTCGCGCCATGGTGCGCGAGACGCCCCAAGGGGGCTTGGCCCTGCACTACGACCCGGCGATCGCCGTGCCCTTTCGCGCCCTCACGCCCGAGGCCGCGCTGGCGGGTGAGCAGCAGCTATGGCAGCTGTACGACCAGATCCCGGCCCAGGTGCTGCTGCTGCGCGGCGCGGACTCGGACCTGCTGTCCAGCGCCACGGCGCGCGAGATGACCGCGCGCGGCCCGCGTGCGCGGCTGGTGGAGTTCGCCGGCGTGGGCCACGCGCCGACGCTGGTGCAGCCGGACCAGGTGGCCGTGGTCGCGCAGTTCCTGCTGGAGCGGCAGGAGGAGTTGACAGCATGAAGAGCAGTTCCATCGGCCATCTGCCCATGGGGCAGGGCGCGGCCGCCGGGCCCCGACCCGAGGCGGTGCCGCAGCTCATCGCAGCCACCGCGCAGGCGGGACCGGAGCATGCCGACGCCCTGGTGCGCGCCCGCGCCTTTGCCGAGCCGCTCTTGATCGGCGAAACGTTGGAAACTGGAGAGAACACCCTCGTCCATGCCGATGCGGTGTCCGCCATCCTCAAGCACCTGGGCGGCTCGGAAACCATGCAGGCGGCGGTCTATCTGGTGTATGCCTGCTCGCACCTGAACAAGCCCGAGGAAGTGATCACCAAGGCCTTCGGTAGCAATTTCGCCGCGCTGGCGCTGGAGACCACCAAGCTCATGCGCGTGCAACTGCAGGCGCGCGAGGCGCAGGTGACGGGCCAGCAGGTGGACGATGCGGCCACGCAGACCGAGAACGTGCGCAAGATGCTGCTGGCCTTCTCGCGCGACCTGCGCGTGGTGATGCTGCGCCTGGCGTCCCGCCTGCAGACGCTGCGCTTTTATGCCGCAGCCAAGCGCCCGGTATCGCCGGCCATCGCGCGCGAGGCGCTGCAGGTGTTCGCGCCGCTGGCCAACCGCCTGGGCATCTGGCAGATGAAGTGGGAGCTGGAAGACCTGGCCTTCCGCTTCCTGGAGCCCGAGACCTACAAGGAAGTGGCCCGCCTGCTCGACGAGAAGCGCGTGGAGCGCGAGCTGTACATGGAGCAGGTGCGCAGCCGGCTGGAGTCCGAATTGCGCGCGCGCAGCATCAGTGCCAGCGTGCAGGGCCGGCCCAAGCACATCTACAGCATCGTCAAGAAGATGCGTGGCAAGTCGCTGAACTTCGACCAGGTGTTCGACATCCGTGCGCTGCGTGTGGTGGTGCCGAGCGTCAAGGACTGCTATGCCGCTTTGAGCTGGGTGCACAGCCAGTTCAAGCCCATCGAGGCGGAGTTCGACGACTACATCGCCCGCCCCAAGCCCAATGGCTACCAGTCGCTGCACACCGTGGTGCGCGACGAGGCGGGCAAGGCCATCGAGATCCAGATCCGCACCCAGGCCATGCACGACCATGCCGAGCATGGCGTGGCCGCGCACTGGGCCTACAAGGAGGCGGGCACCAAGGGCTACGCTGGCGTGTCGGCCAGCAGCGAGTACGACGCCAAGATCGCCGTACTGCGCCAGCTGCTGGCGTGGGAGCGCGACCTGGTGGGCTCCGCCAGCCGCAGCGGGTTGTTCGAAGACCGCATCTATGTGCTGACCCCGGACGCGGCCGTGGTGGAACTGCCCCAGGGCGCCACGCCCGTGGACTTCGCCTATGCCGTGCACACCAGCGTCGGCCACCGCTGCCGGGGTGCGCGTGTCGACGGCAACATGGTTCCGCTGAACACGCCGCTGCAAAACGGCCAGACGGTGGAGATCACCACCGTGAAGGAAGGGCGTCCTTCGCGCGACTGGCTCAACCCGGAACTGGGCTACCTCACCAGCAACCGCGCGAAGGCCAAGGTGCGCGCGTGGTTCAACGCACAGGCCACCCATGCCACGGTGGCGCGCGGCCGCGAGCTGGTGGAAAAGCTGCTGCAGCGCGAGGGCAAGACGGCCCTCAAGCTTGACGACCTGGCGGTGCAGCTGGGCTTCAAGTCGGCCGAGGCCTTGTTCGAAGTGGTGGGCAAGGACGAATTCTCGCTGCGCAGCATCGAGACCTTGTTGCGGCCACCCGAGCCAGCGGTCGATGAGCCTGACGTGCTGCTCAAGAAGGCGCGCACACCCGACGGCGCGCCCAAGGGCGGCGTGCTGGTGGTGGGCGTGGATTCCCTCATGACGCAGTTGGCCAAGTGCTGCAAGCCCGCGCCGCCCGATGAAATCCGTGGTTTCGTCACGCGCGGCAAGGGCGTGAGCGTGCACCGCGCCGACTGCAGCAACTTCCGCGAGATGGCGGCGCGCAATGCGGAGCGCGTGATCGACGTGGAGTGGGGAAAGTCGCAGCGCGTCGCCGGAGAAGCCGCCGTCTACCCTGTGGACGTGGCGGTGGAAGCCTCGGACCGCCAGGGCCTGCTGCGCGACATCTCGGAAGTGTTCGCGCGCGAGAAGACCAACGTCATCGGCGTGCAAACACAGTCCGTCAAGGGAACGGCATGGATGACCTTCACCGTGGAAGTGTCCGATGCGGGGCGGCTCAACAAGGTGCTGGGTATCGTGGCCGCGGTGCAGGGGGTGCGGTCGGCGCGCCGGCGATGATGGCCGCCAGGGCTGAGGCGGCATTTTTTGCTGCTATACTCCCGCTTCTCGAACAAACACAGGCGCGTAGCTCAGCTGGTTAGAGCACCACCTTGACATGGTGGGGGTCGTTGGTTCGAGTCCAATCGCGCCTACCATTTCTCTCTGCGGAAGCCACCCAGACTTCAGCATGCAAAGAGAGAAATTCTGTACAAAACGCCGCTCGACAGAGCGGCTTTTTTGTTTCCGGATCCCCCGCATTCCGCCTGGAGCAGGCGGTCGTGCAAGCCATCAGGGTATTCCTGCGCGCTGCGCGGGTGCGGCCTGCCTAGAATCTGCTGCACTGCAATACAAGCCATGACGGGCCATGTACCCGAGGAGCCGCCTGTGCCAGACAAGACCCCAGCACCTGACCCAAAAACCGCCCAGCGCGTGATCAAGAAGTACCCCAACCGCCGGCTGTACGACACGTCCACCTCCACCTATGTCACGCTGGCCGAGGTCAAGCAGCTGGTGATGCAGGGCGAATCCGTCGTGGTGCGCGACGCCAAGACCAGCGAAGACCTCACGCGCAGCATCCTGCTGCAGATCATCCTGGAGGAGGAAGCGGGCGGCGCGCCAATGTTCAGCGAGGCGGCGCTGGCCAACATCATCCGCTTCTATGGCCACGCCATGCAGGGCTTCATGGGCGCGTACCTGGAAAAGAACGTGCAGATGTTCACCGAGATCCAGGCCAAGCTGGCCGAGCAGTCGCAAGGCCTCACGCCCGAGATGTGGACGCAATTCATGAATCTGCAGTCGCCCATGATGAAGGGGCTGATGGGCAACTACGTGGAGCAGTCGCAGAACATGTTCCTGCAGATGCAGGACCAGATGCAGAAGCAGACCGAGCAGATGCTGGGCGCGTTTGGCCTCAAAAAACGCTGAGCCTGGCAGAACTGGGAAAATGCGGGGATGAGCCAAGCACTCTCCCCCGCCAAGACCCCCAAGATCGGGTTCGTCAGCCTCGGCTGCCCCAAGAACCTCACCGACTCCGAACTCCTCCTCACGCAACTCAGCGCCGAGGGCTACGAAACCTCCAAGACCTTCGAGGGCGCAGACCTCGTCATCGTCAACACCTGCGGCTTCATCGATGAAGCCGTGAAGGAAAGCCTGGACACCATCGGCGAGGCCCTGGCCGAGAACGGCAAGGTGATCGTTACCGGTTGCCTGGGCGCGCGCGCCGGCGAGACGGGCGGCAACCTCGTGAAAGAGGTACACCCCAGCGTGCTGGCCGTGACCGGGCCGCATGCGGCGCAGGAAGTGATGGAGGTCGTGCATACCCACTGCCCCAAGCCGCACGACCCCTTCCTTGACCTGGTGCCGGGCAGCTTCGGCGAGGCGGGCATCAAGCTCACGCCGCGCCACTATGCCTACCTGAAGATCAGCGAGGGCTGCAACCACCGCTGCACCTTCTGCATCATCCCCTCGATGCGCGGCGACCTGGTGTCCCGCCCGGTGGGCGATGTGCTCAAGGAAGCCAAGGCGCTGTTCGAGGGCGGGGTGAAGGAACTGCTGGTCATCAGCCAGGACACCTCGGCCTATGGCGTGGACGTGAAGTACCGCACGGGCTTCTGGGACGGCAAGCCCGTCAAGACGCGCACACTGGAGCTGGTGCAGACGCTGGGCGAGATGGCCGCCACCTACGGCGCGTGGGTGCGCCTGCACTATGTCTACCCCTACCCGAGCGTGGACGACATCATTCCGCTGATGGCGCAGGGCTTGGTGCTGCCGTACCTGGATGTGCCCTTCCAGCACAGCCACCCCGACGTGCTCAAGCGCATGAAGCGCCCCGCCAGCGGCGAGAAGAATCTGGAGCGCATCCTGCGCTGGCGCGAGGCCTGCCCGGAGATCGTGATCCGCAGCACCTTCATCGCGGGCTTCCCCGGCGAGACGGAAGAAGAGTTCCAGCACCTGCTGGACTTCGTGCGCGAGGCGCAGATCGACCGTGCGGGCTGCTTTGCCTACAGCGACGTGGAAGGCGCCGCTGCCAACGAGCTGCCGGGCATGCTGCCCATGGAACTGCGCGAGGAGCGCCGTGCGCGCTTCATGGCGGTGGCGGAGGAAGTCTCCACCGCCAAGCTGCAGCGCCGCGTGGGCCAGACCATGCAGGTGCTGGTGGACCAGGCCGTGGGCCTGGGCAAGAAGGGCGGCGTGGGCCGCAGCTACGCCGATGCGCCCGAGATCGACGGCGTGGTGCACCTGCTGCCGCCCGAGAAATTCAGCAAGACCTACAAGGTGGGCGACTTCGTGAAGGCGCGCATCGTGGGAACGCAGGGGCATGACCTGGTGGGCGTGCCGGTGTAATCAACGGCGGCCATACAGCGCCCACAAAAAAGGGAACGTGCGAACCACGTTCCCTTTTTTTTCCGGGCGCCCCGCCAGCGGGGCGCGGAGTTCCGTCAGACGCCGACGGCCAGCAGCTCCACGTCGAACTTCAGCGTGGCGTTGGGCGGGATCACGCCGCCGGCGCCGCGTGCGCCGTAGCCCAGGGCTGCCGGGATGATCAGTGTGCGCTGGCCGCCGATCTGCATGCCTTGCACGCCCTCGTCCCAGCCCTTGATGACCATGCCCGCGCCCAGGGGAAACTCGAACGGGTCGTTGCGGTCGCGGCTGGAATCGAACTTGGCGCCTTGCTGGCCGTCGTTGTAGAGCCAGCCGGTGTAGTGCACGCGCACCGACTGGCCGCGCGTGGCCTGCGCGCCGGTGCCGACGACGGTGTCTTCATACTGCAGGCCGGAGGCGGTGGTGGTGAATGCCATGGTGAACGGTTCCTTGATTTGATTCAAAAAAGATAGCTGTTAGCGCTTATCCAATAAGCGCTAGGGGCCAAAAAGACCAAAACCCGCACACGGCGGGCTGGTGGGGGCCTAAGGGCTTGCGGGGCGCTTTACTTCTTCACGCGCGCGGCGGACCAGCGGGTGGCAAAAGCCTGCACATCGGACAGGCGCTTGAGCAGATCCTGGCCTACGGGGGTGACGGTGTAGCCGTCGCTGCCGTGGTCCAGCAGCCCGCACTCGCGCAGTTCCTTGATGCGGGTGTTGAGCGTGTTGGGCGTGATGCCGCCGACGCTGTCTTGCAGCAGGCGGAACGTCTGCGGATGGCCGTCGCGCAGGGCCCACAGCACGCGCAGCGCATAACGGCATTCGAGTTTCTCGAACAGCTGGTTGACGGCGGCGTTTTCCTTGGAGCTCATGAACGCTTCTCCTTGCGCATAGGGTGGTGGGGTGCCGCGCCGCGCAGGCGCGGAGCGGCAGTGGTTGCAAAAAACGATAGCAATATAGCCTGGAAATGTACCTGCTACAAGTTTAGTAGCTCGTTGCGTCCGGCTGACATGTGCAAACCCTGAAAAATGGGGTAGCCATGCGGCTCACTCCGGCGCCCTGCGCACGAGGTGCTCCACCAGCAGCCGGGCGGCGGGTGACAGGCCCTCCTCGCTGCGAAAGCAGATGGCAAAGCGCCGCCGTGCCCAGCCGTCGGCCAGCGGAATCACGCGCACGCCGGTGGCGGCGGCAAACGGCTCGGCCACTTCGCGTGGGATCACGCTGATGGCCAGGTTGGCGCGCACCACGCGCAGCGCAGCGTCGAAGTTGGACACCTGCACGCGGTGTGCCAGCATCTTGCCCTCCACGGCCGCGGCGCGCGCCAGCAGCACCTGTACGGCGCTCAGCGCCGGCATGCTGACGAACTCATGCCCCAGCACGTCGGCAAAGCGCACGCGCGCCGACTGGGCCACGGGGTGATCGGGGTGCGCGACGATGGCCAGATGGTCGTGGCGGTAGCTGCGGGTCTGCAGCCCCTGCAGGTCCGCCGCGTCCCAGCAGATGCCCACGGTGGCGCTGCCCTCGCGGATGCCGCGCACCACCTCGGGGCTCACGCGCTCCTCCATGCTCACCTGGATGTCGCGGTGCGCGGGGTCCTGCAGGAACGCTGCTACGTCGTCGGCCAGCGACTCGGCCATGACCGAGGCGGTGACCAGCATGCGCACCTGTCCGCGGATGCCGGTGTTGAACGCGGCCATGTCACGCTCGATGCGCCCCACGCTGGCCAGCATCTCGCGCGCATGCTCCAGCAGCGCCTCACCCGCCGGGGTGGGCGCCACGCCATGCCGGCGGCGCACCAGCAGGCGCGCGCCCACGGTGTCTTCCAGTTGCGCCAGCCGTTTGCTGACGGCCGAGCCCACGATGGCCTCCTGCTGCGCGGCACGCGCAATGTTGCGGTGCTCGCACACGGCGACGAACAGCTTGAGCGAGAGCAGGTCGGGCAGACGCATGAAAATTTCCGTTTGGGAATACGTGGGGTTCCAAAATTGAGATTTCGTAGTGTGCTGGAATTTTTAAAATCCACAACGGCACTGACGCACATCAACCCTCCAGGCAATTCCATGGCTTCGCTACCCACCCTCTGCGACCCGCGCCCCGGCCACGCCACCGTGCGCGAGGTGGGCCTGCGCGACGGCCTGCAGAGCATCGCCACCACGCTGCCGACAGCACACAAGATCGCGTGGCTGGACGCCGCCTACGCCGCAGGCCAACGCGAGATCGAGGTGGGCTCATTCGTGCCCGCGCGCCTGCTGCCGCAACTGGCCGACACCGCCGAGGTGCTCGCGCATGCGCTCACGCTGCCGGGGTTGGTGGCCTCGGTGCTGGTGCCCAACCTCAAGGGGGCCGAGCGCGCCATCGACGCGGGTGCGCACTGGATGATCGTGCCGCTGTCGGCCAGCCATGCGCACAGCCTCGCCAACCTGCGCAAGACGCCCGACGAGGTGGTGGCGGAGGTGGCCCGCATCCGCGCCACCCGCGATGCGGCGGGCAGCGCGTCGCGCATCGAGGGCGGCGTGGGCACGGCCTTCGGCTGCACGCTCCAGGGCGACGTGGCCGAGGACGAGGTGCTGCGCCTGCTGCAGGCGCTGCTGGATGCCGGCGCCGACCGCGTGAGCCTGGCCGACACCGTGGGCTATGCCGATCCGGCCGGCGTGCAGCGCCTCTTCGAGAAGGCGCGCACGCTGGTGGGCGACCGCCTGGCCGCCGCGCATTTCCACGACACGCGCGGCATGGGGCTGGCCAACTGCTACGCCGCCTGGCAGGCGGGCATCACGCGCTTCGACGCCTGCCTGGGCGGCATTGGCGGCTGTCCGCATGCGCCCGGCGCCAGCGGTAACGTGACCACCGAAGACCTGGCCTTCATGCTGGAGCGCATGGGGCTGTCCACGGGACTCGACGTGGCCGCGCTGCTCGCGCTGCGCCAGCGCGTGCAGGGCTGGCTCGCGGGCGAGACGCTGCATGGCACGCTGTGGCAGGCCGGTCTGCCGCGCCACACGGGCGCTTCTGTTTCCACCCTGGCGCAGCCTGCCTGAGCGGGCGCGCCTGTTTTAGCTTCTTCTTTGGGACACCATGAATTCCAACGCTTCCTCTTCGTCCCGGCTGCCCCTGGAGGGCCTGCGCGTGGTGGAGTTCACCCACATGGTCATGGGCCCCACCTGCGGCATGGTGCTGGCCGACCTGGGCGCCGAGGTCATCAAGGTCGAGCCCGTGGATGGCGACCGCACACGCCACCTGCTGGGCGCGGGCGCGGGCTTCTTTCCCATGTTCAACCGCAACAAGAAGAGCATCGCCATCGACCTGCGCAGTACCGCGGGGCTGGAGGTGGCCATCCGCCTGGCCTCGTCGGCCGACGTGGTGGCGCAGAACTTCAAGCCCGGCGTGATGGCCAAGTACGGCCTGGACTACGCGGCCCTGTCGCGCCTGAACGAGCGCCTGGTGTATGTGAACCACACGGGTTTCCTGCCCGGCCCTTACGAGCACCGCACGGCGCTGGACGAGGTGGTGCAGATGATGGGGGGGCTGGCCTACATGACCGGCCGCCCGGGCGACCCGCTGCGCGCCGGCAGCAGCGTGAACGACATCATGGGCGGCATGTTCGGCGCCATCGGCGCCATGGCGGCGCTCATGCAGCGCCAGCAGACCGGGCGCGGCCAGGAGGTGGACTCGGCGCTGTTCGAGAACAACGTGTTCCTGGTCGGCCAGCACATGATGCAGTACGCCGTCACCGGCCAGCCCGCCGCGCCCATGCCCGACCGCATCTCGTCCTGGGCGGTGTACGACGTGTTCAGCGTCAAGGACGGCGGCCAGATCTTCCTGGCCGCGGTGAGCGACGCGCAGTGGCAGACCTTCTGCGACGCCATGGGCTATGCCGACCTCAAGGCCGACCCGCGCTATGCCACCAACAACGACCGCGTGCGCGCGCGGCCCACGCTGTTGCCCGAGCTGCGCCAGCGCCTGGCCGCCCACACGGCCGATGCACTGGCGGCGGTCTTCGAGCGCCATGGCCTGCCGTTCGCACCCATCCTGCGGCCCGAGCAATTGTTTGACGACCCGCACCTCAACGCCACGGGCGGCCTGGCCGAGATCACCCTGCCCGACGGGGAGCGCGCGGGCGGCACCGCACGCACCACGCTCATGCCGCTGCGCCTGGACGGCCAGCGCATGGGCGTGCGCCTGGACCCACCGCGGCTCGGCCAGCACACGCAGGATCTGCTGGCAGGCCTGGGCTACACGGCCGACCAGGTGGCCGCGCTGCGCGCGTGCGCAGCCGTGGCCTGAGGGGTATCAATCGGGCCACGGCCTTGTGCATGCGTGGCCCGCCAATCCCTGAGTCCGCGCTTTCTGAGACCCCTATAAAAACCACCGGAGACACCCATGCCCCTCGATGCATTCCCCGCACCCCGCCGCCTCACGCGCCGCCAGGCGCTGGCCTGGAGTGTTGCCCTCTGTGCGCCCGCGCTGGCGCATGCGCAGGGCCCCGGTGCGGCCGACCGGCCGCTGCGCGTGATCCTGCCGCTGTCGGCCGGCTCGGGCGCGGACGGTGCCATCCGCGCCATTCAGGCCAGCCTGTCCAGGGCGCTGGGCCAGGCGGTGGTGATCGAGAACCTGCCCGGCGCGGGCGGCATCACGGGCACCACGCAGCTCGTGCGCGCGCCCAAGGACGGCTCGGTGATCGGCCTGGTGTCCAACAACCACGTGGTGAACCCGCATGTGTACCCATCGGCGCCTTTCGATGCCATCGAGGACATCACGCCCATCACCGTGATCGGCGCCACGCCCTTCATGCTCGTCGCCCATCCCTCGGTGCAGGCCCGGAACGCGCGCGAACTCATCGCGCTCGCCAAGGCCAAGCCCGGGGTGCTCAACTACGGCTCATCGGGCAACGGCACCATCCTGCACCTGGGCGCGGCCATGTTCGTGGACCAGGCGCAGCTGGACATCAAGCACATCCCCTACCGCGGCATGGGCCCGCTGATGAATGACATCCTGGGCGGGCAGGTGCAGCTGGGCGTGGTGGCCGTGGCGCCGGCGGCCGCGCACATCAAGTCCGGCAGCCTGCGCGCGCTGGGCGTGACCACGGCCGCCCGCGTCCCCTCGCTGCCCGGCGTGCCCACCCTCGCCGAACAGGGCCTGCCGCGCTGTGAACTGGAGGGCTGGATCGCCGCCGTGGCGCCTGCCGGCGTGCCCCCGGCGGACGTGGCGCGGCTGTACCACGGCTTCAAGGCCGCGCTGACCATGCCGGAGGCGCGCGACGCGCTGGTGGCGCAGGGCTACGAGATCAAGCTCACGCCGCCCGATGCCTCGGCCGCGTTCTTTCGCAGCGAACTGGCGCGCATGGGGCAGGTGGTGAAGAGCGCCAGCGTGAAGATGGACTGACTTCGCTATCGTTCAAGGAGCTGTCAGCGCTTGCTGGATAAGCGCTACAGCCACCTGCGCACCCTGGATCGATAGGCGGCGAATTCCGGCCCGAACTTCTGCGCCAGCACCCCCTCTTCCGGAACGATCTGAAAGCGCGTGATGTAGGCCACGAACGCCGCAACGCCCAGCAGCGCCAGCGGCGCACCCAGGTACACCGTCCATGCGAGCAGCAGGAGGGCGAGGCCCACGTACATCGGGTTGCGCGTGACGCGGTACACGCCGCCCACCACCAGCGCCGAAGCACCGCCCGGCCGCAGCGGGTTGACGGTGGTGCGCGCGCGCCGAAACGCGTGCAGGCCGGCCACGTCGAACGCCAGGCCCACCAGCGCGAGCAGGACGGCCGCCGCGGTGCGCGGCGCGCTGTCCGTCACGCCGCCGCTGGCCTGCGCGGTGAACCACATCGCCACGCCGGCAAGGGCGGCGACGAGCGGCGGAGGGATCTTGTGTTCAAGCCAGTGCATGGGTGTGGGCCGCCGGACGCCCGGCGGCGGAAAAGGGGAAGGGTGCACGCGCAGCCAGTGTAGGCCGGTCCCGAGGCGGCGCCCAGCCCGCGGTGCGGCGCGTCTGCGTTGTGGCGATTCAGGGTGTTTTTGGCCTCTAGCGCTTGCCTATCAAGCGCTGGCAGCTATGTTTTTTGATGGTCCTGGGGGCCATGCACGCCACTGGCCTCGGCCATGCGTACCAGCACCAGCAGCGCGCGGTTGACCGGCGTGGCGACACCCAGCGCGGCGCCGCGCTGCACCACGTAGCCATTCAGGTGGCCGATCTCGGTGGGGCGGCCCCGTGCCAGGTCCTGCGCGGTGGAGGACCGTTGGCCCGCCATGCTCTGCGCGATGCTGCGCACGGCCGCGTGGATGTCTGCGGGAGGGGGCACCCCGTCCGCCTGCGCCACGGCCAGGCATTCGGCCACGACGTCGGCGATCACATCGGTCGCGCCGTCCTGCTGCACCAGCCAGCCGTAGGGCTGCTGCACGATGGCCGACAGCGCGTTGTAGGCGCAGTTGATGACCAGCTTGGCCCACAGGGCGCTGCGCACGTTGTCCGACACCTCGGCGGGGATGCCCGCGTCGCACAGCTCCCGCGCCACGCGCGCGCTGGCGGGCGACGGGCCGATCACCAGCTCACCCCGCCCGAAGTGACGCACGTGCCCAGGCCCGGCCATGGCTGTGGCCACATACACCACGGCGGCCGCCACGGGGTGCGCCGCGCCCAGCACGGCGCGGGCGCGCTCGTCGTTGTCCACGCCGTTTTGCAGCGTGAGCACCAGCGCGCCCGGTGCCAGGTAGGGCTGCATCTGGCGCGCCGCTGCCTCGGTGTCGGTGGACTTCACGCACAGCAGCACCACGTCGGCGCCACGCACGGCGCTGGCATCGGTACTGGCCTCCAGTGGCACATGGGTGTCCTGCGTGGCGGTTTGCAGTCGCAGGCCGTGGGCCTGGATCGCCTGCACGTGGTCCGGGCGGCCGATGAGCGTGACCGCGTGGCCCGCACGCGCCAGCAGGGCGCCAAAGTAGCAGCCCACCGCGCCTGCGCCCATCACGGCGAAGCGCAGACGGCCTGTGTGCGAAGGGGTGTTCAGAGGCATGGCGGGGAGCTTTCAGGAAGGACGGGACGGCCATTGTCCACCGATCGGGCGTTCCATGTTTTGCTATCAAAAATATAGCTGCTGGCGCTTGCTGTATAAGCGTGAAAAGCCGATTTGGCTTGAAACCCTGACGCGCAATAAAAAACGCCCCGGCCGAGCGGCGGGGGCGTTGGCTGCGCGAGGTGTGCGCGGAAGATGCGTGGCTTACAGCGAGTCGATGAAGCTGCGCAGCTTGTCCGAGCGGCTCGGGTGCTTGAGCTTGCGCAGCGCCTTGGCCTCGATCTGGCGGATGCGTTCGCGCGTCACGTCGAACTGCTTGCCCACTTCTTCCAGCGTGTGGTCGGTGGACATTTCGATGCCGAAGCGCATGCGCAGCACCTTGGCTTCGCGCGGGGTCAGGCCGTCGAGGATGTCCTTCACCACGTCGCGCAGGCCGGCCTGCATGGCGGCGTCCACGGGTGCGGTGTTGTTGCTGTCCTCGATGAAGTCGCCCAGGTGGCTGTCGTCGTCGTCGCCGATGGGGGTTTCCATCGAGATCGGCTCCTTGGCGATCTTCATGATCTTGCGGATCTTGTCCTCGGGGATCTCCATCTTCGCGGCCAGGATGGACGCATCGGGCTCGAAGCCGAACTCCTGCAGGTGCTGGCGGCTGATGCGGTTCATCTTGTTGATGGTCTCGATCATGTGCACCGGGATGCGGATGGTTCGAGCTTGATCCGCGATGGATCGTGTGATCGCCTGGCGGATCCACCACGTGGCGTAGGTCGAGAACTTGTAGCCGCGGCGGTATTCGAACTTGTCCACCGCCTTCATCAGGCCGATGTTGCCCTCCTGGATCAGATCCAGGAACTGCAGGCCGCGGTTGGTGTACTTCTTGGCGATCGAGATCACCAGGCGCAGGTTGGCCTCGATCATCTCCTTCTTGGCGTGGCGCGATGCAGCCTCGCCCTCGTTCATGCGCTTGTTGATCTCCTTGAGCTCGGACAGCGGCACCACCACACGCGACTGCAGGTCGATCAGCTTTTGCTGCAGTTCCTGGATGGGGGGAATGTTGCGCTGCATCACGGCGCTCCAGGGCTTGCCGGCGGCGGCCTGCTTCTCCACCCACTGCAGGTTCAGCAGGTTGGGCGGGAACTCCTTGATGAAGATTTCCTGCGGCATGCCGCACTTGTCCACGATGATGCGGCGCAGCTCGCGCTCCTTCTTGCGCACGTCGTCCACCTGGGCGCGCACCATGTCGCACAGCTTCTCGATGGTCTTGGCCGTGAAGCGGATGGTCATCAGCTCGGCCGAGATTTCGCGCTGCACCTTCATGTACGCCGGGCCGCCGTAGCCTTCGCGGTCGTAGATCTTGTGCATCTTCTCGAACAGCGCGCGCAGCGTGTCGAAGCGGCGCAGGGCCTCGTTCTTGAGCTCTTCGAGCTTCTTGGTCAGGGCCTTGGAGCCGCCCTTGCCGTCGTCGTCGTCTTCCTCGTCGAATTCGTCGAAATCTTCCTCGGCCACGTAGTCGTCGGCCTCGTTGGGATTGGAGAAGCCGTCCACCACGGTGGAGATGACGACCTTGCCCTCGCGGATTTCCTCACCCATGTTGAGGATCTCGGCGATGGTGGCGGGCGAGGCGCTGATGGCCTCCATCATGTCCATCAGGCCGCCCTCGATGCGCTTGGCGATCTCGATCTCACCTTCGCGCGTGAGCAGCTCCACCGTACCCATCTCGCGCATGTACATGCGCACGGGGTCGGTGGTGCGGCCGAATTCCGAGTCCACGGTGGACAGGGCGGCCTCGGCTTCTTCCTCGGCCTCCTCCACGGTGGTGGCCGTGGGGGTCACGTTGTTCTGGAACAGGGTTTCCGCGTCGGGCGTTTGCTCGTACACGGCCACGCCCATGTCGCCCAGCATGGCGACCACGACTTCCATGGTTTCGGCGTCCACCAGCTTGTCGGGCAGGTGGTCGGAGATTTCCACCTGCGTGAGGTAGCCGCGCGTCTTGCCCAGCGTGATCAGCTTCTTGAGCTGCGAGCGCCGCTTGGCCATGTCCTCTTCGGACAGCACGGTCTCGTCCAGGCCGAACTCCTTCATCAAGGCGCGTTCCTTGGCCTTGCTGATCTTCATGCGCAGGGGCTTGGCCTTCTCGACCGGGGCGGCTTCGGCGGCCTCAACCACCTCGGCTTCGGGCTCGCCTTCGAGGTCGGACTCGATGTCGGACAGGTCGGCGTCGTCCTCCAGGCCTTCTTCCTTGGCCTTGGGCTTGCGGCCGCGCTTGGCAGCAGCGGTGGTGCCGGCGGCCTTGGCGGGGCGGCCGGGCTTCTTCTTGGGCGCCTCTTCGGCGACTTCGGGCTCGGCAGCAGCCGCCTTGGCGCGCGCGGGCTTCTTCTTCAACAGTTCATCAGCGGCTTTTTTCAGCTCGGCAGCAGTTTTCGGCGTGGACACAGTCTTGACTTTCGGCGCAGCCTTGGGCGCGGCGGCAGCGGCCTTGACAGGGGCGGCTTTCGCGGGCGCCTTGGCGGCGGCTTTCACAGTGGTTGCGGCTTTGGAAGCGGCCTTCGCGGGGGTGCCAGAGGCAGACTTGGGCGACTTCGCGGACTTTTGAACGGGCATGGACAACCTCAAGGTCAAAAACGGACACACAAAGAAAACACAAGCGCCAAGGAACCCGGCGCGGGCAGGCACGGCGACGGCAAGGGCCTTCGCGGTTTGAGGGGAAAACCCTCAGGGGCAAGATGTCTGGGCGAACATTTGGTGTGCAGTCCTTGCGGTGGGGGAGGGCGGTTGTGCGCGTTTGTCACGGTCGCCTGGTCCGGAGGTGCTGCTGTCGCTCTTGCCGACAAACCCTAAATTATAGCGGCGGTGCGTATTTCAAGTAGGCCTGGGAGAAATACCGAGCAATCCCTTGAGCCGCTGCTCCAGCGCCTGGTACTGCGCGAGCGCGGCGGGGTCGCGCGTCACGCGGGGCACCAGCTCCTGCTGCTGGCGCTTGAATTCCTCGATCAGCATGCGGTCGAGCAGGCCGCGCAGCTCGGCGTGCAGCTCGGCCTCGTCGCCCTCGGTCTGGGCGTGCGAGCCGGTCATCACGCGCTCGGCGAGCGGCTCGCAGTCGTGGCCGCGCAGCGCCTCGCGCAGCACGGCCCAGGGCTGGGGGCCGTGCTCGTGGAGCTGGCCTTCGAGCCACGCGAACAGCGGGCCGTGCGGCTCGGGCTGGGCGCACAGCGCGGCGTGGTCCTCGTGCGAGAGGCCTTCGAGGAACTGCATGTGCGACAGCAGCAGCCGCGCCGCGTGGTCGATGCGGCTGGCGGCGGGCCTGCGCGGCAGCGGGGGCTGGGCCGGGCGCGCGGGCTCGCGGCGCCAGCGGCCGCCGGCGTCCTTGCGCCAGGGGCGGCGCGCGAGTTCGCCCTGCCACGGGCCGGGCGGCTGCGGGTGCCAGGGCGGCTCGTCCGCGAACGGGTCGCCGCCCTCCGGCGCTGCCGCGGGCGCGGCGCGCGGGCCCTCCTGAGCCCAGAGCTCGGCCAGGTCCTTGGCCGGCAACTGGCCCAGTTCACCCAGCTCGGTCAGCAACTGGCGCTTGAGGGCGCCGTCGGGCAGCTGGCTCCAGAGCGGGCGGGCGTTGGCCAGCATGTGGGCGCGGCCCTCGGCCGTGCCGAGATCGCAGCCCTCCCGCGCGGATTCGAGCAGGAAGCGCGACAGCGGCATGGCGTCGCCCACGTGGCGCGCGAACGCCTCCGGTCCATAGGCGCGCACGAAGCTGTCGGGGTCGTGCTCGGGCGGCAGGAACAGGAACTTGATGCTGCGCGTGTCGCTCGCGTAGGGCAGGGCGCCGTCGAGCGCCTTGCGCGCCGCGCGGCGGCCGGCCGCGTCGCCGTCGAAGCTGAACACCACCACGTCGGTGAAGCGGAACAGCTTGTGCACATGCTCGGGCGTACATGCCGTGCCCAGCGTGGCCACGGCATTGGGAAAGCCCAGTTGCGCCAGCGCCACCACGTCCATGTAGCCTTCGGTGACCAGGGCGTAGCCGTGTTCGCGGATGGCGTTGCGCGCCTCGTACAGGCCGTAGAGCTCGCGGCCCTTGTGGAACACCGGGGTTTCGGGGGAGTTGAGGTACTTGGGCTTGTCGTCGCCCAACACGCGTCCGCCAAAGCCGATGCACTCGCCCTTGACGTTGCGAATGGGGAACATCACGCGGTCACGGAAGCGGTCGTAGCGCTTGCCGTCTTCCTCGTTCACGATCACCAGGCCGCTTTCCTCCAGCAGCGGGCTGTCGTACTCGGGGAACACGCTGGCCAAGCCCCGCCAGCCCTCCGGCGCGTAGCCCAGGCCGTAGCGCTTGGCCACCTGGCCTGATACGCCCCGGCCCTTGAAATACTGGACGGCGCGCGGTGACTCGCGCAGGTGGCGTCGCCAGGCGTCGCCGGCCTTCTCCAGCACGTCGGTCAGCGTGGCCTGCTTCTGGCGCTGGGCGGCGGCGCGTTCGCGGTCCTGGGGCGAGGTGTTCTCGTCGTCGGGCACCTGCATACCGATCTGCTGGGCCAGGTCCTGCACGGCCTCGCGAAAGCCCATGCCCGCGTGGTCCATGAGAAACCCGATCGCATTGCCGTTCTTGCCACAGCCAAAGCAGTGGAAGAACTGCTTGGACGGGCTGACGCTGAATGAGGGCGATTTTTCCCCGTGGAAGGGGCACAGGCCCATGAAGTTGGCGCCGCTCTTCTTGAGCTGCACATAGCGGCCGACCACATCGACGACGTCAACGCGCGCAAGCAACTCCTGGATGAACGACTGGGGGATGGACACCGGGGTATTTTCCATCAGCCCGCCGCCAGCTGGCTTTGCTCTAATGAACGGGTCTTGCATTCCCGGCCTGAACAAGAAACAAAGGAGCCCCGCACGTGACCAGCATGTACGACCAGAATCTGCCGCGCACCGAAGCCAACCATGCGCCGCTGTCGCCCCTGTCCTTCATCGAACGCACGGCCGAGGTCTACCCCGACCGCCTGGCTATCGTGCATGGCGAGCTGCGCCAGACCTGGGGGCAGACCTACGCGCGCTGCCGCCGCCTGGCCAGCAGCCTGCGCCGCGCGGGCATCGGCAAGAACGACACCGTGGCCGTGATGCTGCCCAACACCCCGCCGATGGTGGAGGCGCACTTCGGCGTGCCCATGGCGGGNGGTGCTCAATGCGCTGAATACCCGGCTGGACCCGGAGACCATCGCCTTCATGCTGGACCACGGCGAGGCCAAGGCGGTGATCGTGGACCCCGAATTCGCCCCCGTGATGGCCAAGGCGCTGGCGCTGCGCCAGTCGCAGGCGCCGCTGCTGCTCATCGACGTGGAAGACGCCTTCTACGGCCCGGCCGCGCAGCGCCTGGGCACGCTGACGTACGAGGACTTCCTGGCCCAGGGTGACGCGCAGTTCGCCTGGGAACTGCCCGGCGACGAGTGGGACGCCATCGCACTCAACTACACCTCGGGCACCACGGGCAACCCCAAGGGCGTGGTCTACCACCACCGCGGCGCGCACACCAATGCCGTCAGCAACGTGCTGGAGTGGGACATGCCCAAGCATGCCGTCTACCTCTGGACGCTGCCCATGTTCCACTGCAACGGCTGGTGCTTTCCCTGGACGGTGGCGGCGCGCGCGGGCGTCAATGTGTGCCTGCGCCGGGTCGAGGCGCAGGCCATCTTCGACGCCATCCGCAACCACGGCGTCACACACTACTGCGGCGCGCCCATCGTGCATGGCCTGCTGGTCAACGCGCCAGCGGCGATGAAGGAGGGCGTTCCCGCGGGCGTGAAGGCCATGGTGGCCGGGGCAGCGCCGCCGGCCTCGATGATCGAGGGCATGGAGCAGATGGGGTTCGACCTGACCCATGTGTACGGCCTCACGGAGGTGTATGGCCCGGCCACCGTCTGCGCCAAGCACGCGGCCTGGGACGCGCTGGACATCGGCGAGCGTGCGCGCCTGAATGCCCGCCAGGGCGTGCGCTACCACCTGCAACGCGCGGCCATGGTGCTCAACCCAGACACCATGGAGCCCGTGCCGCACGACGGCGAGACCATGGGCGAGATCATGTTCCGCGGCAACATCGCCATGAAGGGCTACCTGAAGAACCCCAAGGCCACCGAGGAGGCCTTCCGTGGCGGCTGGTTCCACAGTGGTGACCTGGCGGTGCAGTACCCCGACGGCTACATCAAGATCAAGGACCGCAGCAAGGACATCATCATCTCGGGCGGCGAGAACATCTCCTCCATCGAGGTGGAGGACGTGCTCTACCGCCACCCCGACGTGCTGGCCGCCGCCGTGGTCGCCAAGCCCGACGCCAAGTGGGGAGAGACGCCCTGCGCCTTCGTGGAGCTGAAGGCGGGCGCGCAGGCCACGCCCGAGGACATCGTGGCGCACTGCAAGAAGCACCTGGCGGGCTTCAAGGTGCCGCGTGCCGTGGTGTTCGGCGAGTTGCCCAAGACCAGCACCGGCAAGATCCAGAAGTTCGAGCTGCGCAAGCAGGCGGGATCGGCCGCGGCCATCGACGTCTGAGGCCTTCTGCGTCAGGCCAGCCCCCCGCCGCGCCGCAGGCGGGGGCAGCGCGCTACAGCAGCCACTCGATGGGCAGGCACATGAGCACGCGCACCATCGTGCGGCTCCACCAGGTGGTGTGGGGCTCGGTGGCGTAGACCGGCGGCGGGTCGCCCAGGCCGCCGTGCCATTGCAGTGCGCCGTCGCCGGCCAGCTTCACGCGGTAGGACTGTTCGGGCACCGTGGTGGCGAAGGCCTGTGCGACCTGCTGCGCCAGCGCCGGGCTGTCGATGAGGAAACCCAGCTCGGTGTTCAGGTGCGCCGAGCGCGGGTCGAAGTTGAGCGAGCCCACGAACACGCGCTCGCCGTCCACCGCGAAGGTCTTGGCGTGCAGGCTGGAGCCCGAGCTGCCCAGGCGCCGGGCCAGCGGCTGGGCCGGTGCGCCGGCCAGTTCGGGCACCAGGCGGCGCATCTCGTAGAGCGTGACGCCGGCGGCCAGCAGGGGCCGGCGGTACTTGGCGTAGCCCGCGTGCACGGCGGGCACGTCGGTCGCCTCGAAGGCGTTGGTCAGCACCTGCACGCGCACGCCGGCCTCCTGGAGCCGCGCAAAGGCCGCCACGCCGGCGGCCGTGGGAACGAAGTAGGGCGAGACCAGGTCGACGCTGCGCCGCGGCTGGCCCAGTGCGGCCTCCAGCTGGGGCAGCAGCAGGCCTTCGCGCCGCGCCGCGCCCAGGCCCTTGGCCGGGTCGTCGCTGAGCATCTGCACGCGGGCCCATTCCAGCGGCAGCTCGTGGCGCAGCAGGCGCTGGACGAAGTCGCTGCGCAGGATGGCGAGGGCATAGTCGCGCGCGCCGTCGGACGCCAGCAGTGCCTGCGCCTGCTGCGCCAACTGGGCCATGGCGGCGGGCTCCACGGCCGGCAGGAGGCCCTGGGCCGGGTAGGCGCTGGCGCTGCTCCAGTAGCGGTCGAAGTCGGTGGACACGGCCTGCACCACGGGGCCGACGGCCAGCACGTCCAGGTCGGCGAACAGCACGCCCGAGGTGGCGCCGAAGTACTCGTCGCCCACGTTGCGCCCGCCGACGATGCTGGCCTGGTTGTCCGCCGTGAACGACTTGTTGTGCATGCGCCGGTTGGCGCGCCGCAGGTCCGCCAGATAGCCCAGCACCTTGGGGCTGCGCAGCGCGAAGGGGTTGAACAGGCGCACCTCGATGTGCGGGTGGGCGTCCAGCGCCGCGAGCTGCGCGTCCAGCCCGGACGTGCCCACGTCGTCCAGCAGCAGGCGCACGCGCACGCCGCGCTCGGCCGCGGCCAGCAGCTCGCCCAGCAGCAGCGTGCCGGTGGTGTCGCCGCGCCAGATGTAGTACTGCACGTCCAGCGTGCGCTCGGCCGCGCGGGCCAGCAGCGCGCGGGCGGCGAAGGCATCGTGCGGGTGCTCCAGCGGGTGGATGCCGCTCAGGCCGGGGCGCGCCTGCACCTCGGGCGCCAGCGCCAGGCCCAGGGGCGTGGCCTGCGCGGCGGGCAGGTCCAGCGCGGTCGATGCGCTGCGCCCCGCCAGCGGCGGCAGGGCCCAGCCGCCCAGCAGCAGACTGGCCAGCACGCCGCCCAGCAGTGCGAGGGCGCGGCGCGGCGGCTGGAGTGGTGAGAAGATTTTGCTCATTATTTAATAGCTGTTTGCGCTTTATATATGGGCGCTGCAGGCCATTTTGGCTTGTATTGTGCCGCGGTCAGACCGGCACGCCTGCCAGGCGCTGCAGCTCCTGCCAGGTGGCGGCGGGCAGCGCAATGCCTTCGCGCAGCGACTGTGCGCGCTGGCGGTAGCGGCGCTCGCCGGGCTGGCGCGTCTGGCCGGCGGCGGCCATGGCCTGCACCAGGTCCTCGCAGCGCTCGGCGAAGCCGCGGCCGGCATGCTTGGCCGGGTCGATGGCGATGATCAGTTCGCCCGTCCACGGCGTCTGCGCGCCCGGGTGCTGGCTCCAGTCGAACTCGAACGAGAAGTTGCCGCCGGTGAGCGCGGCGGCCAGCAGCTCCACCATCATCGACAGGGCCGATCCCTTGTAGCTGCTGTGCACGCCGCCGAAGGGCAGCAGCGCGCCGCCGTCCAGGATGGCGCGCGGGTCGTTCGTGGGCTGGCCGTGGCGGTCCACGCCGTGGCCGTCGGGCAGCAGGCGGCCCTCGCGCGCGGCGATCTGCACGTCGCCGTGGGCGATGGCGCTGGTGGCCAGGTCGAACACCAGCGGCTCATGGCCCGCGCGGGGCGCGGCGAAGGCGATGGGGTTGGTGCCGAAGAGCGCCGTGGTGCCGCCGCTGGGCACCACGCAGGCCATGCTGTTGACGAGTGCCAGCGCCACCAACCCGTCGTCAGCCAGCGGCTCCACGTCGGGCCACAGCGCCGCAAAGTGGTGCGAGTTGCGGATTGCCAGCAGCGCCACGCCGTTCGCGCGCGCCTTGGCCACCAGCGCCGAATAGGCGGCCCGGTAGGCGGGTTGGGCAAAGCCATTGCCGGCATCCACCGCCAGGTAACCGGGCGCCACATCCTCCACACGCGGCACGGCGCGGCCGTCCACCCAGCCGCTGGCCAATGTCGACAGGTAGCCAGGGATGCGGAACACGCCATGGCTGTGCGCGCCGTCGCGTTCGGCGCTGGCGCAGTTGTGGGCCAGCACGGTGGCCACTTCGGCGCTGGTGCCGTGCCGCTCGAAGATGCGCGCGAGCGTGCCGCGCAGGTCATCGAAAGGCACGTGCTGGACGTCGCCGCTGGCGGTGTGAGAAAGGGGCATGCAGAGGTCTCCTGTGTGGGGCGCGTAAGTGGTGTGCAGGGGGGTCTTGCTTCCAAAAGCATAGCTTCTCGCGCTCTCCCACTATGGGGCTAACGGTGTTTTCGCTTCAATCTTCGCATGATCCATCCCGCTGGGGCGCGTGTGGTGCGCATGCCGCTAGATGCCGAGTGGGTCCTGCGTGCTGCGCCGCAGTAATTGCGGGGCCATACCCCACCACCATGCTTCGCAATTCGTAGCGCCCTGCGCCAGATATGCACGGCATTGCACAGGTGCGGTGCGCTGGAGCTGCGCAGGTGTGCACTGCGCAAAAAGCGGCGGAACGCCGTGGTGGGGTGCGCGATGCTTCGCGTAAACCCTCTTTGGCGTGCGTTTGCAACCCGCCAAAGATGCAGGTCTGGATTGTCCAGGCATCCCAATCAAGGAGTGAAGTAGATGACAGAGCAGACCAAGACCCCAGGCCGCCGAAACCTACTCAAGGGTGCTGCGGTTGCCGCGGGAGCCATGTCCGTGCCCATGATCAGCACGGCCCAGACCACGGTGTTCCGATTCCAGAGCACCTGGCCCGCCAAGGATATCTTTCACGAGTTCGCGGGAGACCTGGCCAAGAAGATCAACGACATGGCGGGCAGCCGCCTGAAGATCGAGGTGTTGCCCGCGGGTGCCGTGGTGCCGGCCTTCCAGTTGCTGGATGCCGTGGCCAAGGGCACGCTGGACGGTGGCCACGGCGTGGTGGCCTACTGGTACGGCAAGAACCAAGCCGTGGCGCTGTGGGGCTCGGGCCCGGCCTTTGGCCTGGATGCCAACGGCGTGCTCGCGTGGCATTACTACGGCGGCGGTAAGGAGCTGCTCGACGAGATCTACAAGAGCCTGAACCTGGACGTGGTCTCCAAGCTCTACGGCCCCATGCCCACGCAGCCGCTGGGCTGGTTCAAGAAGCCGGTGGCGCGCGTGGAAGACCTCAAGGGTTTGAAGTTCCGCACCGTGGGGCTGGCGGTGGACGTGTTCACCGAGATGGGCGTGGCCGTGAACCCGCTGCCCGGCGGCGAGATCGTGCCCGCGCTGGACCGCGGCCTGCTGGATGCGGCCGAGTTCAACAACGCCTCCAGCGACCGCGTGCTGGGCTTTCCCGACGTGGCCAAGAACTGCATGCTGCACAGCTTCCACCAGTCCAGCGAGCAGTTCGAAGTGCTGTTCAACAAGAGCAAGTACGACGCGCTGTCGTCGGAGCTGAAGGCGGTCATCGACTACGCCGTGCAGGCCGCCAGCGCCGACATGAGCTGGAAGGCCGCCGACCGCTACGCCAAGGACTACGCCGAGATGCAATCCAAGCAGGGGGTGAAGTTCTACAAGACGCCGGACGCCATCCTGCGCGCGCAGTTGGCCGCCTGGGACAAGGTCACGGCCAAAAAAGCCGAAGAGAACGCCATGTTCAAGAAGGTGATGGACTCCATGCGCACCTTTGCGCAGAGGAGCGGCCGCTGGAAGAACGACACCGACGTCGACTTCAAGATGGCCTGGAACCACTACTTCGCGCAGCGCAAGAGCTGATGCCGCGGCAGGCCCGGCGGGCCTGCCTTTCATTCTGACGAGGGCCGGGGGCGCGCGCAGGCGGTGCCGCCCGGGCCAGCGTGTATCCGTTCATTGCCCCGCGGGGCCGCAGCGTTCTCTTCCAGCCATGCAAAAACTCTTACTCGGCATCGATGCCGTGTCCACCTTCATCGGCAAGGCGGCGGCCTGGGCCGTCGTGGGCCTGACGGCCCTGATCTGCTGGGAGGTCTTCTCGCGCTACGCGCTGAACAACCCCCATGCCTGGGTGCTGGACGCACAGATCATGCTGTACGGCACCATGTTCATGCTGGCGGGCGCCTACACCCTGGCCAAGAACGGCCACGTGCGCGGCGACGTGCTGTACGGCTTCTTCAGCCCGCGCGTGCAGGCCGGGCTGGACCTGCTGCTCTACATCCTGTTCTTCCTGCCGGGCGTGCTGGCCATGACCTGGGCCGGCTGGACCTATGCGCAGGAATCGCTGGCCATCCGCGAGCAGACGTTCTCCGCCACGCCGCTGCCGCTGTACCCCTTCAAGTTCGTGATTCCCCTGGCGGGCGCCGTGCTGCTGCTGCAGGGGCTGGCGGAGATCGCGCGCTGCGTGATCTGCCTGCGCCAGGGCGCGTGGCCCCGGCGCGGCGAGGACGTGGAAGAGGTGGACGTCGAGAAGCTCAAGGAGATGGTGCACGTGAACGACAGCGACCTGCAGGTGCCGGCTCCCGCATCCGCCGCACAGGGGGGCAAGCCATGAAGATGCGCAAGGAACTGTGGTTCGGCTTTGCCATCATGGCGCTGGTGGTGGCCGGCGCCGTCGGGATGCTGCTGGGCGTGGAGACGATCACGCGCGGCCACCTGGGCTTGCTGATGCTGTCGCTGGTGGTGGTGGCCATCATGCTGGGTTTTCCCACCGCGTTCACGCTCATGGGCATGGGCATGATCTTCACCTGGCTGGCGTACGACCGCGACATCACGCGCACGCTGGACCTGATGGTGCAGGCGGCTTACAAGAGCATGGCCAACGACGTGCTCATCGCCATTCCGTTGTTCGTGTTCATGGGCTACCTGGTCGAGCGGGCCAACCTGATCGAAAAGCTTTTCAAGAGCCTGCACCTGGCCATGGCGCGCGTGCCGGGTTCGCTGGCCGTGGCCACGCTGATCACCTGCGCCATCTTTGCCACCGCCACGGGCATCGTGGGCGCGGTGGTCACGCTGATGGGCCTGCTGGCGCTGCCGGCCATGCTGCGCGCGGGCTACAGCACGCCCATGTCGGCCGGCGCGATCACGGCGGGTGGCTGCCTGGGCATCCTGATTCCGCCGTCGGTGCTGCTGATCCTGTATGGCGCCACGGCGGGCGTATCGGTGGTGCAGCTGTACGCGGGCGCCTTCTTCCCCGGCATCATGCTGGCGGGCCTGTATGTGATGTACGTGATCCTGATGGCCAAGCTCAAGCCGGCCTGGGCGCCGCCGCTGTCGGCCGAGGAACGGCAGGTGGTGCTGCCGGCCATGACCGCCGCGCTGCCCGCCGAGACGCGGCAATATGCCCCCGTGCGCTTGCTGGATGCCCTCAAGGGCAAGCGCAATGCGCAGGTACCCACGGCCTATGTGCTGCGGCAACTGGCACTGGTGGTGATGCCGGGGCTGCTGTTCGTACTGCTGGCCACCAGCAGCTGGCGTGCGGTCACCACGGTGTCGGTGGAGGAGGCGTACGGCATCCAACCCATCGGCTTCAACGACAACTCGTCCCGGGTGGCGTCGGAGTTTGGCTTGCAGGAGCCGCCGGTGGAGGGCGGTCTGCAAGAACCGCCGCAGGAATCCACGGGCCTGCAGGAGCCTCCGGGCGCGGACAGTGGTGCGCTGGCCGAGCCCCCCGGCGCCGAGCCCGCGCAGTCCGCCCCATCCGCCCAATCTGCCCAATCTGCAGTGGGGGAGCCACCCGGCTCCACCGCAGGTGCCACGCCCCAGGCTGCCACGCAACCCGCGCCCACCTGGTGGTGGGTGATGTTTGGCGTGCTGGGTGCGGCCACCGCGCTCTTCTATCTGTTCCTGAGCTTCGCGCGGCTGGAAATCTTCAAGATGCTGCTGGGCTCGTTCTTCCCGCTGCTGACACTGATCATGGCCGTGCTGGGCTCCATCGTGTTCGGTCTGGCGACGCCGACCGAGGCGGCGGCCATGGGGGCGTTCGGCGGCTTCGTGCTGGCCGCGGCCTACAAGCGCCTGAGCATGGATGTGGTGCGCGAGTCGGTGTACCTCACGGCCAAGACCTCGGCCATGGTGTGCTGGCTGTTCGTGGGCTCGGCCATCTTCTCCGCGGCCTTCGCGCTGCTGGGGGGGCAGGAGCTCATCGAGCAGTGGGTGCTCTCCATGAACCTGAGCAAGATCGAGTTCATGGTGCTGTCGCAGGTGGTGATCTTCCTGCTGGGCTGGCCGCTGGAGTGGACGGAGATCATCGTGATCTTCATGCCCATCTTCATTCCGCTGCTGAGCCACTTCGGCGTGGACCCGCTGTTCTTCGGCCTGCTGGTGGCGCTGAACCTGCAGACCGCCTTCCTGTCGCCGCCCGTGGCCATGTCGGCGTTCTACCTGAAGGGCGTGGCGCCGCCGCATGTGACGCTCAACCAGATCTTCCTGGGCATGCTGCCGTTCATGGGCATCCAGGTGCTGGCGATCGTGCTGCTGTATGTGTGGCCGCAGATCGGTCTGTGGCTGCCGCAACTGCTCTACAAGTGATGCCGGGCCGGGGACTGCGGTCCCCGCCTCATGGCGTCAACGCGCCGCGGCCCTGCGGCGCGTGAAGTTCCACCACGGCAGCACGCGGCTCATGGCCAGCACTTCGCCGCAGTGCATGGGTGCATAGCCGGGCATGGCAGCCATGCGCCGTTGCCAGGCAGGGGTCTGCAGCAGTTCGCGCAGCGCGCGCGTGGCCGGCTGCTCCAGTGAGGACTTCAGGCAGGCCAGGTGGTAGCGCTCGTACACCAGCGGCACGAAGTCCAGCCCGCGCGCACGCGCCGCCAGCTCGATGCCCATGCCCACGTCGGCATTGCCGGCGGCGATGGCCTGCGCCAGCGCGGCGTGCGAGGGCTCATCGCGGTCGTAGCCCTCGATCTCTGCGGGTTCCAGGCCCGCCTGCGCGAGCAGGTCGGTCAACAGCACCCGCGTGCCCGTGCCCAGCGGGCGGTTGACGAAGCGCGCGCCCGTGCGCGCCACGTCCGCCAGCGAGGTCAGGCCCAGCGGGTTGCCGCGCGCCACGATCAGGCCCTGCGCGCGGCGCGCGAAGCCGATCACCTTGTGCAGCCCCGGCTGCAGCAGGGGGCGGTAGGTCTGCGCGGCCAGGGTATCCATGCCCGGCTCCTCCAGCGTGTGAAAGCCGGCGATGGTGCACCGCCCTTCGTTGAGTGCACGGATCGCGTCCACGCTGCCGGTGAAGCGGATGTCCAGGTGCAGCGCACCGCCCTGGCCCGCGTGGGCGGGCGCGGTGGCGAACGCGCGCAGCACGGACAGCGCATCGTCGTGGCTGGCATACAGCGTCAGCACATGGGCATGTTCGTCGAACGCCACGGCAAACGCGCGCTCCAGATCGGCGCGCAGCGCCTCGATCTGCGGCGCGAGCCGCGCCTGCGCCTGGCGCTCGGCCCACAGCAGCTTGGTGCCGAATTCGCTGAGCTGGGCGGACTGGCCCTTGCCCCAGACGATGAGCTCGCTGCCCAGTTGTTCTTCCCAGCGCTTGAGTGCGCCCCACACGTGGCGGTACGACAGGTCCAGCGCGCGCGCCGCGCCCGAGATGGAGCCCTGCTGCGCCACGGCCTGCAGCATGTCGAGCAGGGGATTGCGGATCAGCGCGTCGTCCGCGTCGCGGTCGAGCGTGTAGTGGAGTTGGATCCTATGCACAAGTTTTCATATCGCCGGGTATTGGATTGCTGCATACGATAGCCCAACCCATGTCCACAATGACCCAGAGCGTCGCCACGGCGCTGCACCTCATCACCTCCGCCGATGCCGCCTTGTGGACCATCGTCGTGCGTTCGCTCGCCGTGAGTGCCACGGCCTGCCTGCTCGCCTGCGGCGCGGGCGTGGTGCTGGGGGCATGGCTGGGCGTGGCGCGCTTTGCCGGGCGCGACGCGGTGCTCGCGGTGCTCAATACCCTGCTGGCCGTGCCCTCGGTGGTGGTGGGCCTGGGCGTGTACCTGCTGCTGTCGCGCACCGGCCCGCTGGGCAGCCTGGGCTGGCTGTTTTCCTTCAAGGCGATGGTGCTGGCGCAGGCGCTGCTGGTGTTGCCCGTGGTCACCGCGCTTACGCGCCAGGTGGTCGAGGACGTGGACCGCCTGCATGGCGAGCAGTTGCGCTCGCTGGGCGCCGGCACCCTGTTGCGTGCCCTGTTGGTGGCCTGGGACGAGCGCTATGCGCTGCTCACGGTGCTGATCGCCGCATTCGGCCGCGCCATCTCGGAGGTGGGCGCGGTGATGATCGTGGGCGGCAACATCGACGGCTTCACGCGCGTCATGACCACCGCCATCGCGCTGGAGACCAGCAAGGGCGACCTGCCGCTGGCGCTGGCGCTGGGCCTCGTGCTGCTGGGCGTCGTGTTGTTGCTCAACGTGGGCATTGCGCTGCTGCGTCGCTGGCGCGAACGCGTGGATGGTGCCGCCGTGGGAGGCCTGGCCGGGGTGGGGGCATGAGCGCGCTGCCGTCACCCGTCTTCCCCGGGGAGGAGAGCCCGGGCGACGTTTCCACCATCGAGCCGCCGTTGTTTGCGCTGCGCGAGCTGTCCGTGCGCTACGGCGCGGTGCAGGCGCTGGCCGGCATCAATCTGCGTGTGATGCCCGGCGAGCGCGTGGCCCTGGTGGGTGCCAACGGCAGTGGCAAGAGCACGCTGCTGCGCGCATTGCACGGCCTGGTGCGCCCCAGCGCGGGACAGCTGCGCCGCGACGGCGCGCCGCGCGTGGCCATGGTGTTCCAGCGGCCTTTCGTGTTGCGCACCAGCGCGCTGAACAACGTGGCGCTGGGATTGTGGCTGCGCCGGGTGCGCTGGCAGGAGGCCTGCGCCCAGGCCTCCGTGGCGCTGCACCGCGTGGGGCTGCAGGACATCGCGCGGCAGAACGCGCGCACCTTGTCCGGCGGGCAGCAGCAGCGGCTGGCGTTTGCGCGCGCCTGGGCCCTGCGGCCCGACGTGCTGCTGCTGGACGAGCCCACCGCCAGCCTGGACCCGCATGCCAAGCGCGAGATCGAATCGCTGATGGCCGACTTTGCCGCCAGCCACGGCAGCGCCGGCCCCGATCAGCCGGTGACCATGCTGTTCAGCAGCCACAACCTGGGACAGGTCAAGCGCCTGGCCAGCCGTGTGCTCTACCTGGAGCACGGGCGCGTGCTGGCGGACCTGCCCGTGCACGATTTTTTCAACGGCCCCCTGCCCGAGGCCGCCCGTCTGTTCGTCAAAGGAGAAATAGCATGAAAAATCACAAGCGTTTTTGGCCTCTAGCGCTTACACAGACTGCGGTAGCAGCTATTGCTTTGGTAGCGTATGGCAGCGCTGCGGCGCAGGCCATCACCCTGGCATCGACCACCTCCACCGAGCAATCGGGCCTGTTCACCCACCTACTGCCGGCCTTCAAGCAGGCCACCGGCATCGACGTGAAGGTGGTGGCCGTGGGCACCGGCCAGGCGCTGGACATGGCGCGCCGCGGCGACGCCGACGTGCTGTTCGTGCACGACCAGGTGGCCGAGGAGAAGTTCGTGGCCGACGGCTGGGGCGTGAAGCGCTACCCGGTCATGTACAACGACTTCATCCTCGTGGGTGGCAAGGCGGATGCTGCCGGCACCAAGGGCAACGACATCGCCGCCGCGCTCAAGAAGATCGCCGCGGCCAACGCGGAGTTCATCTCGCGCGGTGACAAGAGCGGCACCCATGCAGCCGAGCTGCGCTACTGGAAGATCGCCACCGAGGGCGTGAAGGGCAGCGGCTACAAGGAATGCGGGTGCGGCATGGGCCCGGCGCTGAACATCGCGGCCTCCAGCGGTGCGTACGCGCTGACGGACCGAGGCACCTGGCTCAACTTCAAGAACCGCGACAACCTCGCGGTGCTGGTGGAAGGCGACAAGCGCCTGTTCAACCAGTATGGCGTGATGGTGGTGAACCCCGCCAAGCACCCGCATGTAAAGCAGGCCGAGGCGCAGAAGTTCGTGGACTGGGTGGTCTCGCCCGCGGGCCAGAGTGCCATCGCCGGCTACAAGATCAACGGCGAGCAGCTGTTCTTCCCCAACGCCAACCCGTAAGGCCATGCCATGGACCGCCGTTCCTTGCTCCGTGTGGCCGGCGTGGCCGCAATGGCTGCCGTGTTGAGCGGTTGTGCCCAGCCTGGCGGCACGGCAATGGGTGCAAGCACGCCGTCCGCGGGCATGGGCGCGGCCACGAACGTGACCGTTTATGCCGCCGGCAGCCTGCGCGAGGCCTTCACCGAGATTGCGCGTGAGCACGAGGTGCGCACGGGCCAGAAGGTGGCATTGACCTTCGGAGCGTCCGGCCTGCTGCGCGAGCGCATCGAGTCCGGCGAGCCGGCCATGGTATTCGCCTCCGCCGATACCGAGCACCCGCAGCGCCTGGCGCGCGCGGGCGATTGGGGCGCGCCGCAGGTGTTCACCCGCAATGCCCTGTGTGCACTGGCTGCGCCCGGCGTGCCGGTGACCACGGCCAACCTGCTGGACACGCTGCTGCGCGCCGACATGCGGCTGGGCACCTCCACGCCCCAGTCGGACCCGTCGGGCGACTATGCCTGGGAGCTGTTTCGCCGGGCAGAGCAGGTACGCCCCGGCGCCTTTGCGCGGCTGGAGGCCAAGGCGCTGCAACTGACCGGCGGGCCCACCTCGCCCAAGGCGCCACCCGGTCGCGGCACCTATGCCTGGGTCATGGCCGAGGGGCGGGCGGACGTGTTTCTGACCTACTGCACCAACGCCGTTTCTGCCCACCGCGAAGTGCCGGCGCTGCAGGTGGTGCAGGTGCCGCCAGAGCTGCACGTGGCTGCAGCTTATGGGCTTACGGTGCGTCGCGGTGCGCCCCAGGCCGCGCTGGACTTTGCCCAGACCCTGATGGCCGAGCCCGCGCAGCGCGTGCTGCGGCGCCTGGGATTTGCCGCGCCCTGAGCGGCGCGCGGCACGGCTTCACCATCGCGGGCGTTGAACTTGGCGATGGGTGGGCGCACCTGCGTGTCGCGGCATGGCTGGCCCAGATGACGTGTAGCGCCGTGCGTCCGCAGGAGTGATCGTCTCAGTCCACCAGCGCCACGCCCTTGACCTGCGCAAACACCTCATCGCCCACGGCCAGCGCCAGCGTGCGGCAAGAGCGCAGCGTGATGCGCGCCAGCAGCGTGGTGCCCGCCACGTCCAGCACCACCAACACCTGGCCGGGGCCGTCGTCGGCCAACTGCGTGATGCGCGCGGGCAGCAGGTTCAGGATGCTGCTGTCCGCTGCGCGGGTGCGCGCCAGGCTCACGTCGCGCGCCAGCACGCGCAGACGCACGCTCTCGCCCACGGCGCGCGGGCGGCCGCTGGCCAACTGAATCTGCCCGCCGTCGATGGCCACAGTCAGCAACTGGTCGTGCGCATCGTGCGCCAGCACGCGGCCCTGCACCAGCGCGGCGGCGGCGTCCCCGTGCGCCAGGGGCAGGTCCAGCCGCGCCATCAGCTCGGCCGTGGGGCCCTGGGCCGTGACGCGGCCGGCCTGCAGCAGCACCAGGTGGGAGGCCAGCCGGGCCACCTCGTCGCTCGAGTGGCTCACGTAGAGCACGGGAATGTCCAGGCTGCGCTGCAGGCGCTCCAGGTAGGGCATGACCTCGGCCTTGCGCGCGGCGTCCAGTGCAGCCAGGGGTTCGTCCATCAGCAGCACGCGCGGGCTGGTGGCGAGAGCCCGCGCAATCGCCACGCGCTGGCGCTCACCGCCCGAGAGGGTGTGGGGCATGCGGGGCAGCAGGGCGCCCAGGCCCAGCAGTTCCACCGCCTGCTCCAGCGACACGCGGCGGCGTGCGGGCGGCTGGCGGCGCAGGCCGTATTCCATGTTGCGGCGCACGTCCAGGTGCGCGAACAGGCTGGCCTCCTGGAACACATAGCCCAGCGCGCGCTGGTGCGTGGGGCGCCACTGGCCGGTGGCGTCGTCCTGCCAGACTTCGCCGTTGACCTGCACGCTGCCGCGCGCGCGCTCCAGCCCCGCCAGCGCGCGCAGGCAGGTGGTCTTGCCGCAGCCCGAGGGGCCGAACAGCGCCGTCACGCCATGGCCCGGCAGCGCCAGCTGCACGTCCAGCGTGAAGTCCGGCCGCGCCAAAGACAGCCGGGCGTGAATGCCGTTCATTGCGCCCGTCATCGCCCCCCCCTGGGCTGCAGCCAGTGCAGCAGCATGAGCACGATGAACGAGAACGCCACCATGCCGCCGGCGAGCCAGTGCGCCTGGGCGTACTCCAGGGCTTCCACATGGTCGTAGATCTGCACCGACACCACGCGCGTCACCCCGGGGATGTTGCCGCCCAGCATGAGCACCACGCCGAATTCGCCCACCGTGTGCGCAAAGCTCAGGATGGCGGCCGTCACGAAACCGGGGCGCGCCAAGGGCAGGGCGACACTGAAGAACCGGTCCAGCGGGCTGGCGCCCAGCGTGGCCGCCACCTCCAGCGGTCGGCGGCCCAGCGCTTCGAAGGCGCGCTGCAGCGGCTGCACGGCGAACGGCAGCGAATACACGAGGGAGCCGACGACCAGCCCCGGGAAGGTGAACGGCAGCCGTCCCAGGCCCAGCGCCTCGGTCAGCTGCCCGATGGCGCCGCCTGGCCCCATGCTCACCAGCAGATAGAAGCCGATCACCGTGGGCGGCAGTACCAGCGGCAGCGCCACCACGGCCCCCACGGGGCCGCGCCAGCGCGAGCGCGTGTGGGCCAGCCACCAGGCCAGCGGCGTGCACAGCACCAGCAGCAGCACGGTGGTGACGCTGGCCAGCTGCAGCGTGAGCCAGATGGCGGCCCAGTCGTCAGGGCCGATCAGGGGTGTGTTCAATGCTATTAAAACAAGAGCTGTTGGCGCTTGATTTATCTGGGTTGTCAGTCGGATTGGCTGGGAAACGCTCCGCTATCATGCGCAAGGCGCTTCAAAAATCATAGCCGTAGGCACGGATGACGGCGCGCGCTTTCTCGCCGCGCAGGTACTGCATGAGCGCGTCGGCCGCGGGGTTGCCCTCGCCCCGCTGGAGCACGATGGCGTCCTGGCGGATCGGTGCGTGCATGGTGGCGGGCACGACCCAGGCCGAGCCTTCGCGCAACTGGCCGTTCTCCATCACCTGCGAGAGCGCCACGAAGCCCAGTTGCGCGTTGCCCGATGCGGCGAACTGGTAGGTCTGGCCGATGTTCTCGCCCGTGACCACGCGTGGCTGCACCTGCGCCGCAAGGCCCAGCTTGTCCAGCGTCTGCATCGCGGCCAGGCCGTAGGGCGCCAGCTTGGGGTTGGCGATGGCGATGTGCTTCCAGTCGCCGGTGCGCAGCACCTGGCCTTCGGCATCCACATAGCCGGGCTGCTTGCTCCACAGCACCAGCCGGCCGATGGCGTAGGTGAAGCGCGTGGCGCCGTTACCCAGGCCCTCGCGGGCGATCTTCTGCGGCGTGGCGTCGTCGGCCGCCAGCAGCACCCCGAACGGCGCGCCGTTGGCGATCTGCGCGTAGAACTTGCCCGTGGCGCCAAAAGACAGCACGGCCTTGTGGCCCGTGTCCTGCTCGAACTGCGCGGCGATCCGTTGCATGGGCGCGGTGAAGTTGGCGGCCACGGCCACCGACACCTCACCCGCCTGCGCTGTCGGCAGCAGGGCAGCGGCAGCCAGAGCGGACCACAGGATGGAGCGGACAGGGAAACCGGACATGAGAGGACCTCGTTATTCCATTTGTGAATAGCGAGAAGTATAGCTACCCACCCGTGCATGCCGTTTGCCGTTTGCCGTTTGCAGCATGCCGCGTGCGCCCCAAGCGCCTTGGCGCCCGTGCGCGCAAGGCGGCATGATCGCGCCCATGCAGCATTCCGTATCGTTCCTCGACGCCCTGGGCCATGGCATGGCCGACAAGCGCATCGACATCCTGCGCCAGATCGGGCAGGGCGGCTCCATCTCCCAGGCGGCGCGTGCCGTGGGCGTCAGTTACAAGGCCGCGTGGCAGGCGCTGGATACGCTGACCAACCTGGCCGGCGCACCGTTGGTGGAGCGCGTGGTGGGCGGCGTGGGCGGCGGCGGCGCGCGCCTCACGCCCGCGGGGCGGCAGTTGCTGGAGGCGGCCGATGCGATGCGGCAGGTACGCGCCACGGTGCTGGCTGGGGTGGGCGAGGGCGGCGGCGCACAGGCGGTCGCCGCGCGGCTGGCGGTGCGCACCAGCATGCGCAACCAATGGCCCTGCATCGTGCAAGGCATGCAGTCGTGTGGGCAGATCGTGCGCGTGCATCTGCGTGGGGCGGGCGACGCGGCGCAGCTGCAGGTGTTTTCGCGCATCACGCGCGAGAGCGCCGAGCTGCTGGGCCTGCGCCCGGGCGTGCCCGTGCAGGCGCTGTGCAAGGCCACGGCCGTGCGTGTGCTGGCTGCGGCACGCGCGCCTGCGCCTGGTGCCGCCAATCACTGGGCCGCGCGGGCCGCGCGCGTGTCGCGCGGCGAGTTGGGGGACGAGGTCGCGGCGCAGTTGGAGGCGGGCATGCAGATGGTGGGATTCGCTGCCGCGGGATCGGGGCTGCGCGTGCGCTCGCGTGTCGTCATGGTGGCCGAGGAGTCGGCCATCGTGATCGCCGCCGAAAGCGCATGAATGACCCGCAAGGCCCCGTGTTGGCCGGGGGCATGAAGCGTTCCTACGTAGGCGTTTATACATAGGCATTTCTCCCAGTTATGGCGCAGGGGGTGGCACTTTAGGATGCGGTGCAACATAAACATGGAGACGGTCTGTGTCGCGCACCCCGCGCGGCACGTGCCTGATGACAATGAGCGACGTCATACTGCAAACATCCCGCCTCACCAAGGAATTCAAGGGCTTCACCGCGGTCAGCGACGTGAGCCTGAGCGTGCGCCGTGGTTCCATCCACGCACTGATCGGCCCCAACGGCGCAGGCAAGACCACCTGCTTCAACCTGCTGACCAAGTTCCTGGAGCCCACCTCGGGCACCATTCATTTCAACGGCAACGACATCACCCGTGAGCAGCCTGCGCAGATCGCGCGGCGCGGCGTGATTCGCTCGTTCCAGATCTCGGCGGTGTTCCCGCACCTCACGCTGATGGAGAACGTGCGCCTGGGCCTGCAGCGCAAGCTGGGCACCAGCTACCACTTCTGGCGCAGCGAGCGCAGCCTCAGCCAGCTCAACGACCGTGCGGTGCAACTGCTGACCGAGGTCGGCCTGCAGGAGCTGGCCGACGAGGTCACGGTGAACCTGCCCTATGGCCGCAAGCGTGCGCTGGAGATCGCCACCACGCTGGCCATGGAGCCCGAACTGATGCTGCTGGACGAGCCCACGCAGGGCATGGGCCACGAGGACGTGGACCGCGTCACGCAGCTCATCAAGAAGGTGTCCGCGGGCCGCACCATCCTCATGGTGGAGCACAACATGAAGGTCATCTCGACCATCGCCGACCGCATCACGGTGCTGCAGCGCGGCGCCGTCCTGGCCGAAGGGCCCTACGAAGAAGTCTCAAAGAATCCGCAAGTCATGGAAGCGTACATGGGCACGACCGACGGCCAACTGCAGGGGGCGCACTGACATGGCCGGCACCCCCGCACTGGAAATCCGCAATCTCGAAGCCTGGTACGGCGAGTCGCACGTGCTGCACGGCGTGGACATGGTCGTGCAGCCCGGCGAAGTGGTCACGCTGCTGGGACGCAACGGCGCGGGCCGCACCTCCACCATGCGCGCCATCATGGGCCTGACCGGCGCACGCAAGGGCTCGGTGAAGATCCACGGCGTGGAGACCATCCACCTGCCAACGCACCGCATCGCGCACCTGGGCCTGGGCTACTGCCCCGAAGAGCGCGGCATCTTCTCCAGCCTGTCGTGCGAGGAGAACCTGATGCTGCCGCCCGTGCTCAAGACGGGCTCGCAGGGCATGTCGATCGACGAGATCTACGCCATGTTCCCCAACCTGGCCGAGCGCAAGAACAGCCAGGGCACGCGCCTGTCGGGCGGTGAGCAGCAGATGCTGGCCGTGGCCCGCATCCTGCGCACCGGCGCCAAGCTGCTGCTGCTGGACGAAATTTCCGAAGGCCTGGCGCCCGTGATCGTGCAGGCGCTGGCCCGCATGATCACCATGCTGCGCGAGAAGGGCTACACGGTGGTGATGGTGGAGCAGAACTTCCGCTTCGCCGCGCCGCTGGCCGACCGCTTCTACGTCATGGAGCACGGCCAGATCGCCCTGCAGTTCGGCGCCGACGAGCTGCAGGCCAAGATGCCCGTGCTCAACCAGTTGCTGGGCGTCTGACCGACCCCTTTCCCATTCGTTTCGCACCCACCAAGGAGACAACAATGCAAAAGACACTCAAGACACTGGTCGCAGTGATGGGGGCCGCCGGCCTGGCGGTATCCGCCATGCAGGCCCATGCACAGGACAAGGTCAAGATCGGTTTCATCACCGACATGTCCAGCCTCTACGCCGACGTGGAAGGCAAGAACGGCGTGGTAGCGATCCAGATGGCCATCGACGACTTTGGCGGCAAGGTGCTCGGCAAGCCCATCGAGCTGATTTCCGCCGACCACCAGAACAAGGCCGACATCGCCGCCAGCAAGGCGCGCGNATGGATCGACACGCAGAACCTGACCATGCTGTTTGGCGGCACCAACTCCGGCACCGCGCTGGCCATGGCCGAGGTGGCGAAGGATAAGAAGCGCGTCTATTTCAACAACGGCGCGGGCTCCTCGGCGCTGACCAACGCCCAGTGCAGCCCCTACACCGTGCACTACGCCTACGACACCGTGGCACTGGCCAAGGGCACCGGCGGCGCCGTGGTCAAGCAAGGCGGCAAGGACTGGTTCTTCCTGACGGCCGACTACGCCTTCGGCCAGGCGCTGGAGAACGACACGGCCGCGGTCGTGAAGGACAACGGCGGCCGCGTGCTGGGCAGCGTCAGGCACCCGCTGAACGCATCCGACTTCTCTTCGTTCCTGCTGCAGGCGCAAAGCTCCAAGGCGCAGATCCTGGGCCTGGCCAACGCGGGCGGCGACACCATCAATTCCATCAAGGCCGCCAAGGAATTCGGCATCACCAAGACCATGAAGCTGGCCGGTCTGCTCGTGTTCCTGACCGACATCCACAGCCTGGGCCTGCGCAACACCGAGGGCCTGCTGCTGACCACCAGCTGGGACTGGAACCTGAACGACCAGACGCGCGCCTTCGGCAAGAAGTTCTTCGCCAAGACCAAGCGCATGCCCACGGACATCCACGCGGCCGACTACTCCGCCACCATGAACTACCTGAAGGCCGTGCAAGCCGCCGGCACTACCGATGCCGACAAGGTCATGGAGAAGCTCAAGTCCACGCCGATCGACGACTTCTACGCCAAGGGCACGATCCGCGCCGACGGCCGCTTCGTGCACGACATGTACCTCATGCAGGTGAAGTCGCCCTCCGAATCCAAGGAACCCTGGGACTACTACAAGGTCGTGGCCAAGCTGCCCGGCGACCAGGTGTTCACCACCAAGGCCGAGAGCAAGTGCGCCCTGTGGAAGTGAGTTGAGCCACGGTCCCGGGCACTGCCCGGGACCGCGCGCGTCGACGTTGCAAACCAAAGCATGAAAGACAAAGGAGACACCACATGAAAGCGAAGCTCACGACATTGGCGTTCGTGCTCGGGGCCGCGGGGCTCATGGCGTCGACCGCGCACGCGCAGGACAAGGTCAAGATCGGCTTCATCACCGACATGTCCAGCCTCTACGCCGACGTGGAAGGCAAGAACGGTGGCGTGGCCATCCAGATGGCCATCGACGACTTTGGCGGCAAGGTGCTGGGCAAACCCATCGAGCTGCTGACGGCCGACCACCAGAACAAGGCCGACATCGCCGCCAGCAAGGCGCGCGAGTGGATCGACACCCAGGGCCTGACCATGATCTTCAGCGGCACCAACTCCGGCACTGCGCTGGCGCTGGCCAAGGTCGCGGAAGAGAAAAAGCGCGTGATGATCAACAACGGCGCGGCGTCCTCTGCGCTGACCAACGACCAGTGCACGCCCTATACCGTGCACTACGCCTACGACACCGTGGCCCTGGCCAAGGGCACGGGCGGTGCCATCGTCGACGGTGGCGGCAAGAGCTGGTTCTTCCTGACGGCGGACTATGCCTTCGGCCACGCGCTCGAGGCGGACACGTCCAGGGTCGTCAAGGAAAAGGGCGGCACGGTGGTGGGCGCGGTGCGCCACCCGCTGAATGCCTCCGACTTCTCGTCCTTCCTGCTGCAGGCGCAGAACTCCAAGGCGCAGATCCTGGGCCTGGCCAACGCCGGTGGCGACACGATCAACTCGATCAAGGCGGCCAAGGAATTCGGCATCGGGGGAGTGTCAGGATTTCTGTGTGTGAGGCTGTTGAATCCGTCAC